>JAGHSE010000081.1 GCA_018066015.1 Candidatus Colivivens equi | reverse complement strand
GTATTTCACGCAGAGGCGACTCAGACAACTTTGTTGTTCTGCTTCACAGTTTAGCATATTTGTATAAAACAAGTTTTCTACACTATGCTCCCCTGTGAATCTCAGTACATCACAGATGTACTCTGAGACTTTGCAGAGGTAGCAGAGAGACGCAAAGGAGCTTCGCTCTGTCTTGCAATGATGATGACTATCTGTTTATTTGCACTCAAAATATTCTTTTATCCTTCATTGGATTAGGACACTCTGCGTCTCTCTGCTCTCTCTGCAAAGACTCAGTGCACATCGTAGATGGGCGAGATTTTGTTAGAAGAGCAGGTCTGCAAAACTTGTTTTGTAAGAAATGCTCTGCTAACTAAATCGTACCAGCAAAGCTGGCTGAGTCGCCTCTGCGTGAGACTGAAAAACTGTCGCCTCTGCGTGAAACTTGTTCATCGAACATTGCGTTTATAGTCATTTGTAGGTTGGCGCAGTCAACCCAAATGGGATAAACTATCAAGCAATGCGAGGTAGACTGAAAAGCAGACGCCCACCTACTCACCAAAGTAGAAACCAGGTTCTGGAGGTTGGTTATACGCCACATTTTCAGTTACGACACTTAATCTATAAGGAATGTCTTGCATAAAGGTCACAAAGCGATACGGAGTAGAACAAGTTGTAGTGTAAATTCTCAACTCCCTACTATCCTTAGTCCTTACTACTACCTCTTCGCGCCAGTCACCAAACACATCTGCTGAGAGACACGGATTACTTTTAGTTCCATTATTAAATACACACTCGCCAGTCATATCAAAAATTACATTGTTAGAACCATTTGTCCAGTCAAACTTCGTAATCTGTGCACCGTCAAGAAGTTCTCGCAGTTTGTCACCATCCCACCACACAGCAAAATTCGTAGAAAGTCTGCCTTGATGATTAATCAGTTCACCTTTCGCATTACGAATACCCCCCGATGCAGATGACCACAATTCCAGTCCAGGACTTGTAGGGTCAATATCGGCAGCCATGCCACGTCCTACATCTTTTGAAGCTGGCAGTGAGAAAATAATCTCACCCGTAGCAGCGTCATGCAATTCCGAGCAAGGATGACCTTCGTGAACGTCCCAAAGTTGCAATTTAGGAGAGTCAGGCATGAAGGCATAGAGATGCATAGCGTCACCATGACCAAGACGGGTATTGTATAAAATCGAACCATCATTATCCACACACATAGCTCCATAAAGAATTTCATCACATCCGTCACCGTCAACATCAGCAACACGAATATTATGATTACCTTGTCCTGCGCCATTATGACCAACCTGAGAGTCAGAATCAAATATCCACCGTCTATTAAGAGACATCCCATCCCAACTCCATGCAACTAACACAGTTCTGGTATAATATCCACGACACATCACTACATAAGGAATTTTGCCGTCAAGGTATGCAACACAAGCCAAAAACCTATCACATCTGTTGGCATTATTATCACCCCAGTCACCGACATTACCACGTTGAGGAATATAGTCAGTAGAGTACAACACCTCACCAGTTAATCCGCTAAACACACTGAGATATTCAGCCCCCCGCATTATCTTTCCACCAGAATCCCTATAATCAGCATTTGCATCACCAATTACATGCCCCTTGCCGTCAACAGTACCGTCAGCAGTCTTCATCACAACCTCCGACACACCATCACCATCAAGGTCATACACCATCATCTGAGTGTAATGCGCCCCTGCACGAATATTCCTGCCAAGGTCAATGCGCCAAAGACGTTCCCCACTTAGTTTGTAACAATCAATCAATACGTTGCCCGTAAATCCAGAGTGAGCATTATCCTTAGAATTAGAAGGATCCCACTTCACAAAATACTCATATTCACCGTCACCGTCAACATCACCTACAGAACAGTCATTCGCTGAATATGAAAAATGCACCCCGTCAGGAGTAACACCACCAGCTGGTAATTGTAAGGGAATACATAAATAACCATCGTGGTCATTAAAATAGCCATCATGAACATCGTCGTTGAAGTTAAAAATAAAAGTTCCATCCTTTCTGTGACATTCACGACCATTGTCAACAGTTCTCACCTCATATACAGACCGCCTCCCCCCGACGTTAGCATCCTTAAAATAAGTAACATTATAAATCACCCTTTTGTTAAGGCGACGACCATTTTTATAGACATTAAAACCCGTCTTGTCATTATCCTCACGCAAGAGGCGCCACGATACAAACACAGAATCGCCATTCATGTACGGAACAGCAACCACCCCACGTCCTAAAGACTCACGGCACATATTGTTGTAGTCATAATTAGGTTGACCACAGCCGACAGAGAAAATAAAAAACACAAACCCCAACCCCCACAACCTCAATAGGCCATGTTCATAAAGATTATGCATTATGCAAGAGTTCCGACTAATACTTACCAACATAGCGCCCCACACTGATAGGCAAAGCATATTGAGCCGTCATATACATCAAATTGTAGTGCACATTAAAGTCATCCAAAGAACCAAGAGGCAACGGAGTTTTAATATCAGAGACCACCATTTGCATCAAAATTTTCTCTTTGGAGACAGGTTCCAACATACTACGATAAGCAGTATCAGCCATTGCAGCACAAGCCTTGAAAGCATCTTCCACATAAGGAGATTTCACCTCGGCATACTTAGTAAACAAGATATTTACATTCTTCCCACTAAGAACACCGATTTTTTGCAACGAAGAATCAATAGCCCCAGCAAATACAGCATCGGCACTGTCAGCAAAGACCATACTGTCACACAAGGCGAAATAGTTTACTTCGGCAGAGCAATGAGAGTCATCATTATCCAGACTACACCCAACACACAAACCGCCCAGCAAAAGAGCCACAAAATAAAATAATTTTTTCATATAAAAACAATGTTTATAACCATTCAGCAACAAAGATAATCATTTTGAATGAAAGCGCAAATAATAAATCACACAAAATCACAAAGATTAATCCTCATACATCATATAAACAAAGAATATCAGGCACACCTCCACACCCGTTGACGTATATTAGTAATTGAAGTTCTTATGTTTCAGTTCCTGCATTTTTATTCTCACCTCGGATATACTCAAATAAATTTGGTATTTCACTCGGTTCGGCAAAAATTCTGTTCCAGCATTACCTGGTTCCTCACGCAGAGGTTTTTACCACGGCGGAATTTTTTTACCACGAAAAACACGAAAATTTGCGAAAATTAAGTCATTACTGATGGGAAGATTCCCATCATAATGCCTTATTCGAAAATTCAGTTCCTGTATTTTACAGGCAAATAGACGTCTAAGTAACAATAGTTCTTATCACTCATGCACTGAACAATACTTGAATTTTTCTTTTTTAATCTGTGCCGTAGGGCTTGCCCCTACTATCACAGATTAAGTTTTTCGAATTTTTCGTATTATTTCGTGTATTTCGTGGTAAAAAAACTCTGCGTGAGGAATCAGAAAATACAGGTACTAAAATCTAAAAGTCAAAATCATAATCAGAATAAGTATCGTCATCGTAATATCTGTCAAGAACATCAGCATCCTCATTGTCAGCACCCTGTCCACCTAAATCACTTAAATTAATCTGACAAATCGGTCCACTAAGTTCTCTAATACGTAAATCTGGTTTTATATATTGTCGTTTCATTTGCATAACACTTTTTTACCATTATAAATATAGACACCCTTAGCAAGTGGGAGGGATTTATTTGTCACCTTACGCCCAGAAAGGTCATACCAATTTACATTATCGTTGTCTGTGAAATTGATGTTGATTATTCCGTCTGCATTATCTTCATCAAGAGTGCGAATCTTTATTTCAACAGGAGTTTCTTCCACCTTCTGCGTATAAGGATTGTCAGTACGTGGCACTATGTTCATATAGAAACGGAAAGGATTGACAGACTTGTCAGCAGCCGTGATACGCGAGAATGTAAATTTAGAAGTAAAGTAATAAAGAGTAGAGTTAGCATCAGCTGTTGAGACATACTGATTATAAATACCCTTAATATTGAAATCAAGAGTGGCAGAGCGCATAAGTTGTTCAAACACTTGCTCTTGAGTAGGAACTATAGTGACACTTGAAATTTCAAGAGTTTGAGCTTTTTCGCTGTCAGGGGTCTTTGCGCGTATCATATAAGGTGTGTTTGCATATACCACATCACCCAATTTCATTTTCTGAACAGTAATACACATTTCTCCCTCCTTGCTATTATCTGTGTAATAGAAAGCACCAGCAAACTGAGCAAAATCAAAATCCTGAAGCAAATCCCCTGTAAGTGTAACATCAAATGGCATATACCAAGGCAACCAAGCATAATTTTTGAACAAACGATTATACGTCACGTTAACACCTTCAATAGTCTTTGTAATTGAGATATTTTTGATTTCACCATCATTGATATCAAATGTTTCCCCTTCACTCAGTTGAACAAAGATATCATTATCATCCATATCCTTAATAGAGGTGTTACCTGTAACCGAAATATAACATTCTCCAAATATGTCAGTATTATTAGCACCCTTCAAATTGGCAGTAGCTCTAATAACAGCCTTACCACATCCAACAGCTGTAACAACACCATTTTCATCTACTTCCACAACATCAGTATTACTTGACGACCAAGTAACAGTTGCATCATCTACATCAGCAGGAGCAATTGTAGCTGTAAGATTCAAAGTCTGATTATCTGTGCCATCCATACTTAATGTACCAGATGCTTGGCTGAGTATTACCGACTCAGGACGTATAATATTGCACAGAGTAATATCGTTAAGATGAAGATATGAATAACCACTCTCTACACCTCCATACACTGTAGCTGTAAATTTCAATCTTATCCAATCTGCATTTATGTTTTCAAGATAAAGTTCGTGCTGTTTATATTCCGTAGTAGTAGTAAACTCCTCTTCTAATAAATAACTATTACCATTATTGTCAATTGCCTCTACTTTTAATGATCCATTTTTACTATTATTTGTATTTGAGGATTTAACATCATAATATAATTTAGGCAAATCTTTATTTGTAAAGTTTATCTTACCTGATAGATATTCGGCAGTTTTAGAAGAAGACTCTGTATTTGGTGAAAAATAGGCCCTAACCTTCAACGCATAGTTTTCGTCCTTTACAGGTTCGTAATTTATTAAAAGATTGTCACTACTTAAATCCGTCCAATATTTTGTAAAACAAGGATTTGCATTAGTAAATTCTTCTATAAAAGGCAAATCGTAAGCTTTGCCAAGGATAGCACTGATGCTCTCAGATGTAGATGAATCTTCATTAAGTATAGCTTGTACTACAAATTTCTGATCTTTTTGTTCAATATCAGTACAAGTATAATCAAAAGACGTATCTGTTATTGACTCAACATTTATTGCAGGTTCTATCTGAGCATTTTTACTATCTACAGCATAGATATTGTATGTCACTTTATCGAGATTGATGTAGCCTTGATTTTGCCCTTCTACCGCATCCCAACTAAAATGAATAGTTTCTGTGTTTCCACTAATATTGTCTGTAGCCGCAAAGTTTTGAGCAGGAGCAAGTTTATCAAATCCAATAAATTGCGAAACTGACGTATTATCACTATTTACGTCAATATAAGTAACAAAAACAGAATATGTATAAAAACCAGCTTCAGCATTAAATTCATCACTATAAGTAACATTATCACCAAGATTCTTTGCATCTGTAGTATATATTACAGCATCATTACGAAGAATAGTTGCTGTCAAAGTTCCAGTAAGGTTCTCTCCTAACTTGTTTGTACTTGGAATAGTAAAAGAAATATTAGCTTTGATTGCACCATTTTCGTCAGGAGTAACACTCAAGTCAGTAACAGAGGCTGGAATATTCTGTACTGTGATTTCGCAAGTAGCAGATACATTTTCTATCGTTGCGGTAATAGAAGCAGAGCCAACACCTATGGCATTAACAAAGCCATCATTAGAAACGGTTGCGACTTCATTATTATCAGAAGCCCATGTAATCGTTTTGCCTTGCAAATCTTCTGATTCTATGGTAGGTTTAATTGTCAAAGTGCCACCTATACATAGTGTAGCATCTTCAGGGTCAAGAGTAATTGCAGCAGGATAAGAAACAGCCCAATCTGTAGGAATTCTACCGGTGCCATATTCTTTTGGTAAATCTTTTGGACAAATAAATGTACCCGAACTTGCCACATCTGTAACCCAAGACATAGTAGCATTTTGGTCTAGGGAACTCGATATTGCCCCAGGCCAAGTATTAAAGCCAACTTCTATTGAGTTTAAACTTTTACACCCATTAAACATATAACTATAACAATATGGACTTAATGTTTTTGCAGGTAATTCAGGGGCGGCTGTTATAGAAGTACATTTATAAAACATATAACTATAACAATAT
>JAGHSE010000199.1 GCA_018066015.1 Candidatus Colivivens equi | reverse complement strand
ATATTTCTATTTTGAATTTATCTATTTTAGTATGGCAATATATTTTTCTAGCGAAAACACCAATTTTGACCTAAAAGCGAAGCTAAAGGTTAAAAAATGGATTTCCAACACCATTAAGTCACAGGGCAAAAAAGTTGGTGATATCAGTTATATATTTTGTGATGATGATTATTTAATCGACATAAATCGTGAATATCTGAATCATGATACCTATACCGATATTATTACTTTTGATTATGTCGAAGACGAAATAGTGTCAGGTGATATTTTTATTAGCGTTGAGCGTGTTGAAGAAAATGCCAAACTTTTCGCTACTACTTTTGATCAAGAATTGCATCGTGTTATTATACATGGAATACATCATTTATTAGGTCAGCATGACAAGACAGATGCCGATGCTGCTGTGATGCGTAATAAAGAAGATGTATCGTTAGCTGAGTGGAATTCAATGAATTAATATATCTGTTTCTTGTGAAACGTTTATGAATTGGGAGTCTTTTGATGTTGTTGTAGTAGGTGGTGGACATGCTGGTGCTGAAGCAGCGGCAGCGGCAGCTAATCTAGGAGTCCGCACCCTTTTGGTTACTCATAATATTGAAACCATTTGTCAAATGTCGTGCAATCCCGCAATGGGTGGGGTTGCTAAAGGGCAAATTGTACGCGAGATTGATGCTTTAGGTGGCTATTCTGGTATAGTTACTGATCTTTCTATGATTCAGTTTCGAATGCTCAATTTGTCTAAAGGACCAGCCATGTGGAGCCCTAGGGCTCAATGTGACAAAATGTTATTCTCATCAAATTGGCGCCATCAATTAGAGTCTATATCGAATCTTTCTATTTGGCAAGATGAAGTTGTAGATATTACTATTGATAGGGGAGTGGTTTGTGGCGTTCGAACACGTATGGGAATCGACATTCCGGCTAAAGCTGTTGTTCTTACAAATGGTACTTTCTTGAATGGCACTATTTTTGTGGGCGAACAAAGTTGGTTTGGCGGTAGGATAGGGGAGAACTCCTCCCAGGGTCTTTCTGATAAATTGTTAGAATATGGTTTCAAGGTTGATCGACTCAAAACAGGTACACCTGTTCGCATTGATGGACGCACTATAAATTTCGCTGTGTTAGAAGAACAAGCGGGAGATTCCATTCCGAATAAATTCTCCTTTTCAGATACTCAATTTTTGAAGTCTCAACGTTCGTGTTTTTTGGCTTATACGAATGAATCTACTCATGATATCCTTCGAACAGGTTTTGATAGATCTCCTCTTTACAATGGTCGCATCCAGGGCTCTGGTCCTCGATACTGTCCTTCGATAGAAACTAAAATTGTTCGATTTGCCGATAAATCACGTCATCAACTTTTTGTTGAACCCGAAGGATGGAAAACAAATTCCTATTATTTAAATGGTTTCTCATCATCCTTACCATTGGAAGTTCAAATTGATGCATTACATACTATTCCTGGATTTGAATCTGCTCGCATATATAAACCTGGCTACGCTATAGAATATGATTATTTTCCTCCCACTCAGCTTAACTATACTCTCGAAACAAAGCTTGTGGAAAATTTATATTTTGCTGGTCAGATTAATGGCACGACTGGTTATGAGGAGGCAGCTTGTCAAGGTCTTATTGCCGGTATCAACGCTGCATTAAAAATCCAGGGACGTTCTTCCTTTGTACTTAATCGTACTCAAGCTTATATTGGAGTACTAATTGATGATCTTGTAACAAAAGGCGTTGACGAACCATATCGTATGTTTACTTCTCGTGCCGAATATCGGATCTTATTACGTCAGGACAATGCCGATATTCGTTTGACATCGCTTTCTCATGCGATTGGTCTTGCTTCTGATGAACGTATGCGTAGGGTAGGGGAGAAGGAGCGGTATACAACTCAGCTTTCTGATTATATTATTAATACCTCAATTGTTCCAAGTCAGGCAAATGTTGTGTTAGAACAACTTGGTACACCCTCCATTCAGCAGAAAGTAAAACTCGTCAATTTATTGTTGCGTCCTGAAATATCCATGAAAGAATTATGTGCTATTCATCCAATTCTTTCTGAACAGTTTGATGTTATTCCTAGCAACCTTCAAGATGAAGTGATTTCAGCTTCAGAGATTCAGCTCAAGTACCAGCGATATATAGAGAAAGAACAAGAGGTTGCAAATCGTATTTTAAAGTTTGAGGATATTCAGTTGCCTGACGATATCGACTATTTTTCTATTCAGTCGCTCAGTTATGAAGCTAGAGAAAAGCTTTCTAATATGCGTCCTCGCACTTTGGGACAAGCATCTCGTATCAGTGGTGTTTCTCCTGCTGATGTTTCCGTGCTATTGATTCTTATAAGTCGATCACGATAGGTATTAAATGCTTTCCCCCTCATTGTTGTATAAGTACATATTGCTTATATTTTTTCGTAGCTATATCCATGTTTCACAAGAAACTCGGGTATAACTATCCGATAATATGTATTTTATATTAACCAATTCTACCTGCTGTTTCTTTTTGGTTTGATATTGTGGATTATTTAAATATTCTTTTAAAGAGACACATTCCGCCGTTTCTTCTGGCGTCATTTTCAGTATTTCGTTTTTTACTTCTTGCAACTGCCAGCTCATTCTTTTGTACAACTTCACTCTTTATTCTCAATTTGCAGTTAGATTTTGTGTCCTTACAGTAATTGTTTTCGATTAGATATTACTCTTTTCATTTCCAGTAGCTGAGATCCTTTCTTGATTACTCTTTATTGTATTGTATTCATATGTTTTCAATTACACATAACGATTTCCTTTTTAATTTTTATTACTATTAAGTTCGTTTTTCTTACTCTAAATAATCTTATATGATTCACCCTTTTGCGGAATTAATCCAGCTAGAAAATCTTGAATCTGATTCTAGTTTTTCTAGCTGGTTCAGCCATTGATGTGCACAAAATTAGTCTCGGTACATCCTAGGCAGATTTTGTGCTTAATATGAGTAGTCCAACTAATCTAACCTGGCAGAGACCTGTGCTGTAGCTTCTCAAAAATACCCAAATCTATAATCTAGAACGCCGTTTTGTGGGATGCCCCCAAAATCCATTCTAGATTCTAGATATGGTTGTTGATTTTTTGATTGAGCTTATGGGTTTATAGTTGATGAAGCTGATGATGCGGAACTCCAGACTTCAAAACACCATTAATTTCAAATCAACAGACACTTGGTTAGCCCTGACGATGCTCATGATACGGGGATTCTACGGGGTCTGTCCGCTCCTATAGAGCGGAGTTACGCCGTAGGATCCCCGTAGGATGGGTGCCCCTTGGACGGAGGAAGTGGGTGTGTGTTTACGAAAATCAATTCGCCAATGTGTATGATTCTTATTTTTCTTTTATTTATCTCTCTTAACTATCATGGTACATGAT
>JAGHSE010000286.1 GCA_018066015.1 Candidatus Colivivens equi | reverse complement strand
TATGAATACAAAATTCTTAAACTTATCAGCAGTCATTTTCATAGTAGCGTCTTCTTTATTTGGTACTTCATGCACAGATTATGATGAAGGCGGTTATTATCCACTTCAGGATGAGCCAGAAAATATTCAGAAAAACCTTGAAACAAGAGCTAAAATCTCAGAGGATGCAGCGGAATTCTATGATATTAAGGCAACATATAAGTATAATGGTGTGAATGTAGAGGAAAATCTTCAGGATTTGTTTATGGATGAAAAGACCAGATATGCCTCTCAGGATCCAGAAGAGGATCTGACGATCATTTCCTTCAAGAAATATGGTTTCTCAAAAACAGTGGATAGCGACAAGGTCGGTGTGACCATCACAGCGACACCTAAGTCTGATGCCATCGCCAGAGTGGAAGCCATGCCTGACGACTCAAAGTTCATATATTTCATCGACAGCGAGACACGTGTAAACGGCAAACTTAATAACTTTTACTACAATAAGCTTGTAAAGGGATGTAACACAATGAGCAAGGCTCAGTTCCTTCAGCATTTGAGAAACGGAGAAAAACTTATTGAGTCGCAGATTTTCTAATTCATAATTTTGATAGACATACAATATTAAACAATTAAAATATAAGCGTTATGAAAGCAAGGTTATACTCATTTCTATACTCCGTATTCATTTCCATGTTTGAAATGCCATCAGAGACTTCATGTCACCCAAACAGAGACTCCGGAAAGGATGGGCCCTCCAATCCACCAAAAGAAAAAAATAAAAATTCAGAATGAGGCTGTATGTTAGTCAGTAAACATCCAATATGTAAAAAAGCAACCTAATAAGGTTGCTTTTTTATGTGTTTTGTTTTTAACCAGTAAGCTTACAGTATGGACAATCATTTCATCCAACATGGTTAGAAAATTTGATATAGCTTTTATCTTATATTCTTTCATCATTCATTTGTTGAGAAATCACGTCTACAAAAATAACATAGAAACTCTGTAAAACAATAAAATCAGCCCGAAGGCTGATTCTAAATCTCATCGATTCTGTCTGGTGTAAGTTGTAGTAGTCACAACTGTCCGAGGTCAGGGTTTCCAATACCCTGACAAAATAGTCCCAGAAAGACACGTCGTTCAAATCCTAAAAGGAATGATCCACATGTATACTAAATCGCAAATAAATTCTCTTTTTTTATCAGGCTATAATAATAATATAGTGCGTGACATTTAATCTAACACGTTAACATTCAACAAATTCAGCAAATGTACAAATCGTGAAAATGTACAAAATGTGAAGTTCACAAGCTGTCCGCACTCTTTTCCTTTTCTGTCCACACAACCCCGGAATCTCGTCCTACTTTTGCAATGTCAACGGGAACAAACGACAACAACAAATCCTGAAGACAACACATTAAAAACAATAAAAAACAAGATTCATTAACAATTAAAAATTAAGTATTATGAAGACAAATTTCTTTTACACAGTTAAGACACTATGTTACGCAGCTATGGCGGTGTCAGCAGTTTCATTCGCTTCTTGTTCTAAGGACAACGATGACGACGACTATGTATACGAGAAGACAGCAAAGCAGCAGTCTCTCTTGACAGTGAAGCTAACTGAGGATCATTTTGAGTATGGCGACTTCATTGTGACTCTTGAGTATGACGGAATCAAACATGAGTACAAGATGTCAGAGATGCCAAGAATGAATGACGACCTTAATGTTCAGGGCGGTTCGTTCGACTGCCGAGTATTGGAAATCCCTACATTTGACCACAATACTCCTGTAAATCTTTACTCTAAATTTGAGTTGAACGAGGCAGGAAGACAGAAGAT
>JAGHSE010000295.1 GCA_018066015.1 Candidatus Colivivens equi | reverse complement strand
TATGACACCGGAGGAATATCGAGATTATATTGATGACATCGACCGTCAACGCACCAAGAATGCACAGATGGCCTATGCGAAGAAACTTGCTCGCGAAGAAGGCTTGGCCGAAGGTCGTGCGGAAGGTTTAGCAGAAGGTCGTTTGGAGGGTGAAAGAGCTGCTAATATAAAGAATGCCATTGCAATGAAAAAGAATGGAGCACCTATTGATTTCATCGTCAAATGTCTCGGGATGACACCTGAAGAGGTCGAAGCACTTCCTGTTGAATAAATCAATCTGAAATTAACAGACTAAAGTAAAAGCTAAAAAGAAAAGATATAGAATAAATCTTACATAGTTAACAACGAAGCGTTTGCTTAATCCGACAGGAAACCTGAGAAATTTCACGACACGGATTACGTAATTGCCATCGCTTATAATATATATGCGTATACTATCATTGTATTCGTATATTAAAATATGCGTAGGGATTAGTAGTGTGTTTGTGTCAAGGCTTTCTCAGGGCCCCCTGTCAGATGCGCGAAAGTTCCTGCGCTTTTTTATTTAAACGGTATGATTGGGAACTGCATACCACAAAAAAGTATCATATGGGAAGATATTTATGTGTCGGCATTGCGACAGCAGCATTGCTAAGAGGAAAAGATGTAGAAAAACATGGAGGAGCAGAGAAATGCATAAATGAACTAAGGTGCATATTTCCAGAATCCATCTATTATGTTGCCAAAAGAGATGATGGAAACTACATCTTCGGATTGAGGGGTGATTTGTTCAAGTCAAAACTTGTTTCATTTCTACATGATTTCTATGAAATCTGCTTCCAAGAAGGCCGTATGGATTTAAGAAACGAAGCTTTTGAGATAATTGCAAAAGCTGAGAGCTGGGATGATTTATTTGGGAAATGCGAATATGACGGAAATGAAATACTGCATTTCGACCGGTATTGGGACAAAGAGTGCATTTATCTTGATTATGAGTCCGTATATTTACCTCAAAACGGACTTACTCTTGCAACATCAGGCAAGATTTCCATGGAATGGTATGGTGCAATGTTTGACTTCTTTCAACGCAGTATAGCCAAGAACCTTGAGAAACATGAACTTTCTAAGGCAATTAGGGTTGTAATCTCAGGATAATCAGTCTCGACTATGGCATCGTTACGGTGAGAAATCAGTCATGGACAGGCACGTCTGATTCTGCTATGTTGAAATCATTTGTGGATAAACATTGAATGATTAAATCTGTATGTACCAGAACGTCTGTTTGTACCTGTTTCCTAATCTTCCGATTTAACATCAACGACTAAAGGAAGATGATCGCTTAAAGAAAGCCATTCTGCTTTTACAAGAATCTTCATAGATTTAATCATATCCGGATTTGCCAAACAATGGTCGATATGATCCGGTCTATCAAGATGACGATACAAGAAGAAAGTTGGGGTTGTTTCTTTCCCTTCATCTTCACCTTTAATACTATTGTATATATCGACTAACCCTTTTTCTCTCGCTATAGAAAGGCAACTTGACCATGTCTTTCCTGATTTTTTTTGAGCCTTGTCGAATTTGATATTGCTATTGAAATCTCCTATAAAGATTGTATCCTTTGTGATATATTCTTTTATCTGCTGAAGATAATCATAGAACATGGCGCAATAAGGATCACAAGCCCAAACACCTACAAGTGTAAATACATCATTCACCCTGACTGGAATAAAATGTTCACATTCTTTTCCAGGCCAATCAATCAACTCCAATTTTACATTTGGATCAGGCGAGAAAATGGCAAGTCCTTTATGATTGAGTGTTCCTTTCCAGAAGCCATTTTTCAACAATTTCTTGTATTCAGAATCAGAAGATTTTTCTGGGTTCTCGCACTCCATAATGACATAAATATCCGACTTTGCTTGACCCTTGTCAAACTTTGTCAAACCTTTATATTTATTTCTTAGAACCTGGCAGCAGTTCCAACTCGTAATTTTCATATTAGCTTACGGTATTTAATCAAATTACATGTACAAAGATAACATTATAAATCATACTGACCTCGAATCGAACAACAAAGATACAAAGTAAATGTGATTTTACTTATATTTGCCAAAATAAAAGTTATGACAGAAGAAGAATACACAATCGCATTGCAGAATCTTGACAATTCAAATATCGAGGATCATCGCAAAGACTACGATCTTTACGTATGCGACAAATGCAGAGAATTTAAGATTACTACTTGTGATAACAAAGGATATGCCCCAATGTTATTTCAATGTGATCATTGCAGCTTTGGAATTATGCGCTACAAGCGAACCACAAAACACGTAAAACCTACTGTTGTTTTGTCTCATTGGCGAAGACCAACTTACAAAGAGTTCTGTGAAATGTCACCACGATTACAGCAACAGGTACTTGAAGGGTTACTAATATTGGATTAATTTTAGCCGCGCCTCAACAAAATAATTTAAGAACAAAATTCCTCTTCTTATTCAAATCTTTACCAACGCCAGTAGAAATAAAATGATACTAGAAAAGATGTAAAAAATAAGAATGCTGTATGATTATGCAAAGAGGCTCCGTAAAACGGACACTTATAAGGAATCTTGTTTGCGTCATATACTGTCGTTCTGTTTTTTGCTTTCAAAAAAAGAACATGCGACATATGTCACATCTTCATAAATATTTGTAGATATAGTATATTGACAAGAATTAGTACATGGATATAACGACAAAGGGCATTCTTCTATACAGTATTTTCTTTTATGAAAGTAAACGTTTCTGTGATTAGCCCTTGTTTCATCTACCCATTTTTTAAACACGTCTTTTGGGTGCGTGCTTTCAGCTTTTTCTATCTTTACTAATCGCATTAGCATTTTGCAATCTTGCCAAACTTTCTCCAATGAAGTAATTGTAGGATACAACAATTCTAATCGTTTATAAATTGACATTGGTGAACGATCAAACAAATCAGCAATCTTCTCAAGACTATACCTCTGCTTTTCAAAATAGAAAACAAGATTTTCTTCATCCTGTGCTGTCCATTTAGAATTTCTTTTCTTATATATATCGTTAAGACTATTTGTTTCATCACTACGCAAGCGATCTACCGTCTGGTTTTTGTGCTTTGTATTGGTTGGTGAAATAGATCTTATCTTAAGTATTATCGACAATGGTTTACGATCAAATAGTTGTTGCGTTTCATGAAGGCTCTTGCCTTCTGTACAACATGTCTTCAAGAGTTCAATTTC
>JAGHSE010000239.1 GCA_018066015.1 Candidatus Colivivens equi | reverse complement strand
ATTATATACAATGAAGATTAGATTATTGCTTATTTTGCTACTGAATATGGTGGTGCTATGTTCGTGTGTGGATGACGCTTATGATTTGAGCGATATTGACACTACAGCGCGTTTTCAGGTGCATGATTTTGTGGTCCCGATGAATATTGATGGGGTCACTCTCAAGTCGGTTTTGGACTTGAAACCTACGAGTAAGATTAAAGAGATTAATGGTGAGTATGCCTTGGTTGAGGAGGGTGATTTTAAGTCGGATGCTATCAATGTTGCTACTTTCAACACGGATGTACCTAGAATTTCTCCTATTGAGGCTTCTCTGAATCTGCAGATTCCAGATTTTGGTGTGAAGGCTAAGGGCGGATTTAATGAGCAGTGGGTGGCTTGTTATCCGTTGTCGAATGATGTTACGTCTTTTACTATTGAGTCAAATAATGTTCCTGTTCAGGTGGTAGGTATTGATAAGGTTGAGGCTGATGCAAATATTGGGATAGACATTGATGTATATGGTCTGGATAATATCCTGAAACAAGTGAGGTTTTCTGGTGTGAAGATTCAGATGATTAAGGGTTTGACTGTAAGTGGATTGTCTATAAACGGTGAGTCTTATTCGTCAGGTTTATATGATACCAAAACGGGTATATTAGACTTGTCATCATATCAGATTTTAACTCATAATGGACATGCAAAATTTGATATGCATATTAGTGGCATTGATGCTGGCTTAGCTGATATGAAACTGAAAGGAACGAATTTGCAGTTTGGGTCTGCTATTCATTTGTTGCCAGGTGGTATTGTTGCTGTGCTGGCTGAAGATTTTGAAGCTTTGAAGGACATACAGTCGTTGCCTTCTGTTGTAGGCTATAAGTGTGAAATAGGTGTTTCTAAAATCAATGTAGAAACTTTTACTGGCACTATCAAATACGACATCACTGGGGTAAACATTGACCCTGTAAGTTTGAAGGACATTCCAGACTTGCTGAATCAGCCTGAAACCGATATCAAGATTTTGAATCCGCAGATTTATTTAGAACTGAATAATCCTGTATATGAACAGTATAAGTTGACAGCTTCTACAGGTTTTGCTTTAACGGCTTTGCGTGAAAAGGAATCTCCTAAGAAGTGTTCTCTGGATGACGGTGAGTTGATAGTGATAGATGCTGCATTTAATTCTTTCGTGCTTTCTCCTGAAGATCCACGTGAGAATAGTCATCCTGACTTTAAGGGTGCAAAGCATGTTGGATTTAAGTCTCTTTGTGATGTGGTAAGTGGTAAAGGTCTGCCTCAGACTATCAATGTTGATGTAGTCAATCCCCAAATTGATGAACAACATGTGGAGCAGTTCCGTTTGGGCTCAAAAATCAATCCAGTAAAGGGTAGATACATGTTGTATGCTCCTCTCAATCTTAAAGAGGGTTCAAATATTGTTTATACTGATACTATATCAGGGTGGAATGATAAAGATGTAGATGGTATAACTATTGAAGGTCTTACTATTAATGCTAATGTAAGTTCGGATGTTCCGCTGGAGTTGGTAGTGAAGGTTTATCCTATGGTAATAAAGAACGGCAAGTCGGTTGTAGATTATAGTATTGAAGGTAGTGCCCTTCTTCCTGCTTCTGCCTCAGATTATCCGTTAGAAATTACACTCAATGGTGTGATTCAACACA
Source organism: Candidatus Colivivens equi (assembly GCA_018066015.1). Classification (GTDB taxonomy): domain Bacteria; phylum Bacteroidota; class Bacteroidia; order Bacteroidales; family Bacteroidaceae; genus Colivivens; species Colivivens equi. Next base: position 2,938 of record JAGHSE010000239.1, on the reverse strand, counting down.
TTGATGGTATATTAATCAAGGCAGATTTGGCCTCAAAAGGTCAAGGCAAGACTTTGGGACCTGACATGACACTGCATTTGGATAAGTTGAGGGCTAAGGTTACTGGTTATTATGATAGAGAACTTTAATATGGGGAGGAGAGATGTATGAAACTGATATATAATTTGAAAAATAAGCATTTTGATGTTTTGGCTGGTATTTTTATTCTTGCCCTTTTTACAACTGTGGCAAAGGCTCAAAACACTCAGTCGGGATATTTTGTTGATGGATATCTTTATCGTCATGAATTGAATCCAGCTATTGGCAATGAACAGAATTATATTGCAATGCCTGCACTCGGAAACTTAAATGTTGCTATGCGGGGTAATATTGCTTTTGATAATGTGTTTAGGTCAATAAACGGCAAGACTACTACATTCCTCAACCCACAAGTTGATGTTGCAGACTTTATGGGTAAACTCAAGGACGACAACCATACAGGGGCAGACATTCGTGTGAATATACTCTCAGCAGGATTCAAGGCTTTTGGAGGTTATAATACTGTCAGTGTGAATGCACGCACAAATATATATACGAGTATTCCGAAATCGCTCTTTAGTTTGGCAAAGGAGGGACCATACAATCAAACTTATGATATTCATGATTTCACAGCTGTTGCCGATGCTTATGCAGAGGTAGCTTTGGGACATTCCCACCAAATAAATGAACAATGGCGTGTAGGTGGTACTGTGAAGGTGTTGATTGGTGGAGGAAATGTTGAGGCAAAGTTTGACAAGGCTCAACTAGTATTGGATAAAGATGCATTTCATGCAGTTACCAATGCAACTATCAATTCGAGTGTGAAGGGTTTGACGTATAATACCGAGACTACAGAACGAGGTGCAGAGGGAGAAAAGACATTGCACACTTATGTAAATGGGGCAGATGTAGATGGTGCAGGTGTCAATGGCTTTGGATTAGCTGTAGATTTAGGCGCTCAGTTTAAGTTGAATCAAGATTGGGAGTTTAGTGCTTCGTTGTTGGACTTAGGTTTTATCAGATGGTCAAATAATATGGTTGCATCTACAAATGGTGACCGCGAGTTTAATACAGATATATATTTGTTCAGTCCTGATGATGATGCTCCAAATTCATTTGAAAGAGAAATGGATCGTCTGTCAGAAGGACTGTCTGCCCTCTATGAATTGCAAGACAATGGTGATGCGGGTGGTCGTACCACGGGATTGTCTGCTACTATGAATATTGGAGCAAAATACACCTTGCCAAAGTACAGACAACTTGCATTTGGATTGACAAACACTACACGGATGGGCAAATATGCATGGACAGATTTTCGTTTGAGTGCAAATTGGAGTCCAGTGAAGATTGTGTCTGCAAGTGTGAATTTAGGTGTAGGTACGTATGGGGCTTCATTTGGCTGGATGGCTAATTTCCATCCAAATGGATTTAACCTTTATTTTGCTATGGATCATACAGTGGGAAAAATAGCAAAACAAGGACTTCCGCTCTCGGGCAATGCTCAGTTTAATATGGGTATTAACTTCCCATTTTAACGACGACGTCAACTAATTTTATGATAATTCAAAATAAGTGCTGCGATGTTCATTCCGAATGTCGCAGTTACTTGTATGTGAGGTTTGAGTGATAGTCGGGTACCTGAATCAGGATTTGTGTTTTCTAGTTTTTGTGTTGATGGTTCAGTATAAAGAGGCAATGTCAATAATCCGCCACAGCTCGTATTGGCATAGCGAAACAACGCTCATACCAATCGCCAGTATCTGTACTGAATACATTGAAAAACATATCAGCAGCATAATTAGGATCACCATCTGCATAAAGAGAAGAAGATCTGTAGTATCCCAAAGCTCGGTCTCCCATTGTAATATTGTCCCAACGGAACCCAGCAGCAGGAAGGAAGATATGGACATCTTTGTCTATAGAATAGTCCCCAGTCACTATGTCTGAATATTCTGGAGATATTCACTTTCCTCTATCCTCTGGATTCTTCGCCTTGAATACAATATATCCAATAACACCAGAACCTTTGTAGTCAGTACACCATTGCCAGAAACATCCCGATACTAAATCGCTGCATTCTTCAATAGTTGGCATGCGCCACGAACCGCCAAGTTCCTTAACTGCTACATCGTCCTCAGGGTCAAGTACGGTCTTGCCGTCAATAGGACCATCGCCAAACCAAAATGAAGGAGCATCAAAAGGAACATATTTCGTCAGTTGCAGTTCTTGTCCATCCTTACACCAAGCATAGGTGCCCCAACTATAAAATGATTTAGGCTTGAGCTCTCCCCATGCATAATATTTTCCATATTCTTCTGGTGAAGACGCACTGATGTTGAATGATGCCCATTTTACTCCCACTCCTAAATCTACCTTTTCTGGCTGAGGGTGTGATGATGTGGTGAAAGTCTTGATATCACCAAAGTAATAGACTTTGTTAAATAGCACATAGGTGCGATAGAAGTATGAAGTATTTGCCGTCAGTCCTTTGATGCAAACGTCAAAATTGCCATCAGAATTTATTTGTGTGGCCTCAACGTTTGTCGCATTTGTGTTGAGATCATTTTCAGAATATTCTACACCATAGATAACAGACAATGCTTTTTCTGGCTTTTGTCGGCAAACGCCTTGGATTTTTGCAGAAAAAGCACCCAACTCTACGACTGCACCAGTTTCGGCAATATCAAAGTTTTCCGAATCGGATTTTTCACACGAAACGAAAGTGATAATCAAACAAATAAATAAAGTAAAATTTTTCATATTGATTCTTGATGAACTTGTTAATCAGAGACTGGACGGATTGATTGTCCATAATAGCGTTTCTCGCACTCACCAGCATTTATGTTTTCGGAATCGAAATAGATATAATGAGCACTGTTCGGATTCGATAGGGAAAGAGTTGATGTCCAATAATTGCCAT
>JAGHSE010000422.1 GCA_018066015.1 Candidatus Colivivens equi | reverse complement strand
ATTAATAATCAAATTCTACACAATGAAACTTATTAGTTTATTCTCGGGAGCCGGTGGCCTTGATAAAGGTTTCCATAATGCAGGTTTCCACACCGTAGTTGCAAACGAATTTGACCCCAAGATTTGCCCGACTTTTAAGGCGAATTTTCCAGATACACACCTAATCGAAGGTGATATTAGAGATGTAAAGGAGAGTGAATTCCCTGAGCGAGTAACAGGTATCATCGGTGGTCCTCCATGTCAATCGTGGAGTGAAGCTGGTAGTCTCAAAGGCATCGAGGATGCCCGCGGTCAACTTTTCTACGAGTATATTCGAATCCTCAAGGCTGCTCAACCTTTGTTCTTCGTAGCTGAGAATGTTTCTGGTATGTTAGCGAAACGTCATTCCGAAGCCGTTGAAGGATTTATGCGCTTGTTCGATGAAGCAGGTTATGATGTTAATCTGAAAATGTTGAATGCTAATGATTATGATTGTCCTGAAGACCGTGATCGTGTATTCTACATAGGTTTCAGAAAGGATCTTAATATTCATGATTTTGAATATCCTACTCCTTGTGAGCACAAGCCTACTCTTAGAGAGTGTATTTGGGACTTAAAAGACAATGTGATTCCTGCAAAGGAACATAATAAAACCAATGGTGACAAGTGTGCTGTACCAAACCATGAATATTTCATTGGGGCATATTCACCAATCTTTATGTCACGTAACCGAGTACGTTCTTGGGATAAGCCTGGATTTACAGTACAGGCGAGCGGTCGTCAATGTCAGTTGCACCCACAGGCACCAAAAATGATTAAAGTTGAAAAGAACGAACAAATCTTTGTCCCAGGTCAAGAGCACTTGTATAGAAGAATGTCGGTTCGTGAGGTAGCGCGAGTTCAAACATTCCCTGATGACCATGTTTTCTTATATACTGACGTAAACATGGGATATAAGATGATTGGTAATGCTGTACCTGTCAATCTCGCTTATCATGTAGCAATGAGTATTCGTGCTGCGCTCGATAAGCATGGCATAAATTATCAAGATTAGGAATGAACATAGTATCTCTTTTTGCTGGATGTGGTGGTCTTGACCTTGGCTTTGAAAAGGCAGGGTTCAACATTGTGTGGGCTAATGAATTTGACGATGCAATTCATGCAACGTACAGGCTCAATCATCCCCATACGATATTGAACACTTCTGATATTAGGTCACTAACTGGTGAAGATATACCTGATTGTGATGGTATTATTGGAGGGCCACCATGTCAAGCATGGAGTGAAGGAGGTAAAAGATTGGGCATTGAAGACCCTCGTGGCCAACTTTTCTTGGATTACATTCGCATTGTCAAAGATAAGAAGCCAAAGTTCTTTGTTATTGAAAACGTTCAAGGTATTCTTGACGAAAAACACAAGGAGTCTTTGGAAAGCTTTATGAAGTTCTTGCGTGATGCTGGTTATAACATCACGTATGAACTTCTAAATGCGGCTGACTACAAGATACCTCAAGACCGATTCCGTGTATTTTTTGTTGGTATCAGAAACGACCTTACGAATAAGTACACATTTCCTAATGCCGTTAATACTGAACCAATTACGCTAAAACAGGCTATTGGTGATATTGTAGAAACTCCAAGATTTTATGCTGATGATTTAGTGGATGGCGACCACCCACAAAGATTGAATCATGATGTCTATACTGGTTCATACGATGCAAAGTACATGGCGCGTAATCGTGTGCGTAGTTGGGATGAAACATCATTCACTATGCAAGCACAGGCCAGGAATGCCCCTCAACATCCACAGGCTCCTAAGATGACATACATATCATCTTCACAAAGAATCTTTGCAAAGGGATATGAACATTTATATCGCAGATTAAGTGTCCGTGAATGTGCAAGAATACAAACATTTCCAGATAATTTCAAATTCATCTATCAAGATGTAAAGGATGGGTATAAAATGGTTGGTAATGCTGTTCCACCTCGTCTTGCTTGGTATCTTGCCATTCAAATGAAGAAGGCTTTTGCCGACCAAATGACTATCTCGAAAGAAGAGAAAAGTCAGGTTCAGCAAACAATTAAGCAAGTTCCTATTATCAAGATTGCCGAACAATACCCAAAACATATTGTCAACAATATAAATCTTGCATTTGTCAAAGATATAACAGGGCTTGAATTGGATAAACGTGTGCTTATCAGTCTTGTAAAACCAGATAATATAGAACATTATATTGATCATTCAGCAAAAATATATTATACAGGCAAGAGGTTCCCTACAACAGTAGCTCTAAACAAGCTATATTACTTTATGCCTTATATAAAAGGTCAGGGAGTACGCGACTTGTATCTTATAAAGATTGCCAGAGTAGGCACAAAGCAAGAGGTTCATCCTGAATGTGAAGATAATGACTTCAGACTTGTGTTTGAGATTCAGTATGTAAAACAACTGTTTGAAAGTTACCGCCCTGTACACTTAAATATCTGGAGAACATTTACTGACACAACAATGGAGTCATTGTTAAAAATGAACGAAATTGAAGAAATAGTATAATCTTTGAATGGCAAAAATTAAAGAACAACTCAAAAATGAAATCTATGATTGCAGGTTCCATGCTGATTTGATGTCCCTAAAGGTTAAACAATTAAGAACATGGGACACCACATTAAAGGTAATACTTGCAATTGCTTCATCAGGAAGTATCGCCAGTTGGACGATATGGGATGAATATGCCATATATTGGGGAGGTCTTATTGCATTATCACAATTGATTACAGCACTAAAACCGCTTTTCCCATTTCATAAGCACGTTCATACTCTTAACCATCGATGTTATAAGCAAGAACTATTGTTTCTTGAATTGATTGAAATGTGGCAAAATCTAAGTGACAAATCTGAAGGTGAAGATTCTATCAAAACTCGTTTATCATATCTAACAAAGCAGATTAACGAAAACGAGTTCTTTGATGATGACGATGGGTTTGAATTCTCTTCAAAACAAATAGCAAAAGCACAGTCAATGGCAGAAGATATATTAGTAACCAAGTACAATATAAAATAGACAAATGGAAAATAACAAAAACTCAAATACTCCAAGAACGTCAGAAGTTAGATTTCCTGGCGATCACCTTCAGAATGAGAAGAAAATGCCTACATTTCATCATCCAACAACACCGCCAAAACCAAAGCAATAGGCATTTTAGAGTTTTTCATCTTAACAAGATTGACAACTGAATAAGCAGACCCACTGATTTTCTGCAGAAATGCCGGTTGTCAGTGGGTTTGTTGTTCCCAAAATGAATCCCATAAGCGAGTTGCGAATATTAGATTATTTAAGTTTCTTTACATGTGAGAGGGTAAAAAGCAAAATCTTAAAAAACACTAAATATGACGTGTCTTTTTGGCTAAAAGTCGGATTTTATTGAGTTTTAGTATGCGATGCGTTGTAATAATGAGTTTTTTTGTGTAAATTCGCATGATTTTCTGAATAAATCATTTGTAAAAGAATTTAATATATGAATAAGGT
>JAGHSE010000127.1 GCA_018066015.1 Candidatus Colivivens equi | reverse complement strand
ATTAAAAGGAGATTATAAAAATTATGGCTAATAATCATGGTTATGTTTCCACCACTTCTTGCGAAGCGTGGGATGTTGATTCCCTTAATCGTTGCGGTGTTTATGCTACCGCAGACCTTGACAATGGTGTCATGGTTACTTGCGGCGATATTGCTAAGGATAGCGCAAACGGCATTACTGGCTATCAGTTTGCTGTTGCTCCTGCAACTGCTAATTCTGAGCATTGCTGGATTGTCAACACTCCTGAAGTCGGTTCTGACATTGAGATGCAACTGATGTCTGACCCCCGTTACTTCTACAACAAGAAGGGCGAGCCTATGTCCATCAAGTATCTGAAGCCCTATGTTGACTGCATTGAGGTTGATGCTAACGCTTTTGCCGCTGGCGCTCTGCCCACCACTGAGGGTTATGTTGTTATCACCACTGGTGGTAAGTTTGCTCCTGCCGCTTCTGCTCCTCAGTCTGGTACTTATTTCTCCGTTCTTGGCTTCAAGGATAATGCTGTTGGTGGCGACAAGATGAAAGTCGTTGTTCTTCAGTGCGAGAGAAACTAATTTATCGCTTAACAAAATAATATAAAAGGAGATAATAAAATAATGAAGCTTTCTAATGATATAGTTGCATTTGCCGCTGGCAATACTGATTTCTATGAGGCTATGAGCCGTTACTTCCAGTTCGAGAACGAGCGCACTGCTGAGAACAGCCATAAGCTGAATGATGCTTGGTTCGCAGAGGTCGAGCGCAAGTCTGGCGTGTCCCGTGAGGGCATTGAGCATACTGCATGGATGGCTCATCCTGCTGTTAAGTGGGCTTCTATGGCTATCGTAGATGCTACTGTTAACGCTATCATCCCCGTTACTATTCTTCCTCAGTTTGGTATGTTTGCTGACTTCCGTACCGCTGGCTACGGCGATATTATGAAGGTTAAGATTCAGCCCAAGCAGTTCTACACTGTGTCTCTGGGTGGTCGTGGTGAGCGTACTTCTTTCCGTCAGAAGCACTTTGCACAGGATGTCGTTGTTGCTCCTATTGAGCATATCGTGACTGTGTATGTTGATATGTATCGTGTGCTGGCTGGCAAGGAAGACATTGCTGAGGCTATTCGTCTTGTTGTCATGTCTGTTGAACAGGCTATGTACTCCGATGCTATCGGCGCTCTGACTACTGGTCTTGGTCTGATTGGCGACTCCGACCTTAATGTTTCTGGCGCTTTCGATATGAAGACTCTCGTTAAGATGGCTGAGAAGGTTCAGGTTCTTAACGCTGGTGTCCGTCCCGTTATCGTTGGCTCTGCTGTTGCTCTTATGAATGTTCTGCCCGACAGCTCTCTGGGTTATCGTGTGAATGTTGATGGCAACGGTGGCGCAATTCAGCTTATCAAGAATGTTATGGGCTATGATGTGATGCGTCTTGAACCCGCTCTTGCTTCCAATGGCTCTCTGGCTCTGCCCGATGATAAGATTTTCGTGGTTTCTCCTGCACAGGATAAGCTGATTAAGGGTATTATGTCTCTGGCTCTGAACAACAGCAACGAGTTCTATGACAATGCTGACCTTACTCAGAACTTCACCTACCGCAAGGGTTGGAACTTCATCTTCGCTACTGCCGCAAGTGCTGGTATCTACCAGATTACTGAGTAATTAATTATCTTAGGGGGAGATATAATTCTCCCCCTATTTTTAGAAAGAAAGGAATAAAAGGAAATGGCAAGAACTGCTAAAACTACTGACACTAAGAAAGTTGAAGAAAAAACTGCAAAGCCTAACACTTCTTCTGAAGATAAGGTTGCAGAAGAAAACAGGGAGCTTAAGAACCGTCTTGCTGAGTTGGAAGCTCTTGTAAAGAAGATGAGCGAGAATGTTCAGCAGACTCCTGTTGTAGAGCCTGTTAAGAAAGAGAAGAAAGAAAAGAGTGTGCCTTTTATTAATATGACGGCTGGCACTTTGGTTCTTAAAGGTTCTCAGATGTGGACAATAGAGGGACAGTTTAAGTCTCGTAAATTCTCAGAGAGAGAAGCTATTGTTATTTTAAGCAATATGAATAATTGTATTCGGTCTGGTAAGGTTTATATAGCTGATGCTGATTTTATTCAGGAAAATGACCTTTATGATGCTTATCAGTATATTCTCTCTGATAAAGAGTTAAAAACTATTTTTGACAGAGAGCCTACTTATATTATAGAAGCCTATAAGATGGTAGCGGATGGACAGAAGCAGATTATAATTGATATGGTTATTGATAGAGTTTCTAAGGGTCTGTCCGTAGATGCTAATGTTTTACTTCAACTTGGCAAACTTAGTGGCAAAGATTTGTTGAATATTGAACCCTTAGAAGATTGATAAGGGGTGTTTTAATGACTGACTTTGATGAAATTATTGACTTGGCTTTGGTTGTTGTCAATGATTATCGTTTAGAAAAACTTTGGCAACAAAGCGCAGAAGAATTTAAGACCTATGTAGATGGTTTTCTTTTAACTGCTGTGCCTTATTTTTCTCAGTGTAGGCAAAGCCTTGATTATGAAGCTACTGAAAGACATTTTATTGCTGATTTAACTTTAAGCGAAAAATCTATTTTGGCTAAATTATGGGTAATCCAATGGTATAGCCGTGATAATCAAACCTATGCTTTATATAGACAGCATTTGCAGAATAGTGGTAGTTTCAAAAATCATGCTGAGTCACAGAATTTGAAAGAGAACTCAGTCTACGCAGATAAACTTCGAGAAGAAGTTGACAGGCAAATAGTAGCCTATCAATTAGAAGATTTATCAAATTACCTTGAATGAGGTGGTCTGATGAATAAATCTAAAGAAATAGACTCTTTATATAAAATTCTTGCTTTGTATGAGGACATAGAAAACGAGCAATCGAACATTACGGCTGAAAGTTATTTAAATTATCTTGATAAGCTGTATATAAAATGGCTGGGCATTGGAAACTCAGATATATATAACACCATTAAAGGGCTGTGGCTTCTGGGTAAAGATGCTGGTCATCATAGAGTTAAATCTATTGTTTTTCATATGATTGGATTAATTGAGAGGAGCGAATGATATGGGTTTTCGGTATTTTGAAAACGGTATTAATAGCGGCGCTCAACAGACCCCCAATGATATGTATCGTGATATACAGCAGGAATTTCTTAATATGCAGTTTGATAATACTTCTGCTAAATTTACTATTCAAGAGCAAGATGGGATTGGTTTAGAAGATTATCACGAAATAGAAGTATGGCTTGACTCGACTGTTGCTGATACTACTACTGGACTTAAAGACAGTAATGATTTTCTAAAGTTGTATTTTCAAGACATAGACCATCGTGTTATCAGAGGGTTGATGTATAAATTTGATAACAACTATTGGATAGTCAATAACTATAGTAAGTATTCTGGGCTGGCACAGCAATGTGGTGTACGGCGTTGTAATAATAGACTGAAAATTATTGACCCATTAAATGGAAAACTTCAAGTCATACCTTGTTGTGTTGATTATGATATGACTTCACCGTCTGCCCAAACAAGCCGTTATATTATCACACCGAATAATCACGCCACTGTCATTGTACAAGGAAACGAATTAAATTCAAGATTGTTTACTATTAACAAAAGGTTTGTACTTTCTGGTAGACCTTTTAAATTGTTGGCTTATCAAAATGCTGTAGAATACAGTGAAGAAATGCAACAAAGTACATTAGTTTATCTTGATTTAAATCTTGATGAAATACATGATGGCGATGATTTAATTAATGATATTGCAGATAATGGAGAATATAATTACTCTATTAAGATTAACGCTGATGAAACACAGTTGTTACCCACTGGAGCTACAGGGCGGTTAAAAGCCGATGTTACGTTGAATGGGCAAGAAGTTAGTAGGGAAATTATATGGGCAAGTGATAATTCTGAAGTAATTACTGTTGATGAACTTGGCAATTATGTTGTAACAGGCGAAAACGGTGATACCGCAACTATTATAGCCAGTATTAGTGGCAACTCTGGGGCTTATTCAGAAGTTTCTATTCAAGTTGCTGATACTGAAGATATTGAGCCACAACTTGTTATTAATCCTTTATTTGACAAGATTAAGCAATATGACACTATCGACTTTACTGTCCAAGTGGAATATGGTGGGCAAACTTATACCGAATTTAATTTACTCCAAGTGGAGTTGATTGATGGTAGCGGTTTTGTTGAGTTAAAAAATAATGACGGCTATTATTCTTTAACTGCATTAAAGGTGAGCAAGTCTTTGGCTAAGATTCGTATAACTGTAGCCAATAGTGAGCCATTGTTTAATATTACTCAAGATATATCTGTTCAAGCCGTTAGTATGATGGGATAAGGGGGAAGAAATATGTATAGTAGTTTATCACAGTTACCAAAAGGATTGTATAATATTTTAACTTACCTTGCCCTCAATAACGAGAACATATGGAAGATGATGAAGTATAATAGTTATGATGCTTTAAGTCATCCCAATTTATCTATGGGCGAAAAACTGGCTTTCTTATGGAAACATGGGGCACAAGAAGAATACTCTTTGTTCTTTACAAACTTGGTTGAAGACGAGATATGTGAGAGCAAATGTATCTTAAAGATGTATCAATACTATATTCACGCCAATCCCAGCCAGTATCTTAGCACGATAGTTTATGCCTTTGATTTCTTATATGGTGGCACAATGTCATTGGTTGATTATGATGGAGTGCCAGCCAATAGGGGCGATTTATTTGTCCACGAAATAATGGCTACATTAAATGGTGCTGATATTGATGGTGTTGGAAAGTTACAATTTAATGACAAATTATCTCGTTATAGTGCCGCTCGTTCAGTGATTGGTAATAGTAAAACCTTTACTGGCGAAAGTGTGTATATGACCGTTTTAATGGGTGATGCAGGAGTAGAAGTTGGCTGTGGCGATTGATATTAATTATTTACGAAACGCTTATTTTACTTTTGATGCTCCTGTGCCATATAAATTAAAATGTGGTGTTGATATTTCTATTGTCCCAGTAAAGTTAATAGACTCCATGATTTTCACAACAAGTTATGGTGTTTTAGATATAGATAAAAATTCAACAAACAATGTTGATGTTATCCAAATGTCTTATCTGAAATTTTTAGATAAGTATATTATTAACACAAAAGAAACTGCTCAGCAGTTTATCAATATATGTCTTCTTTGTTTGGGCTTCACTTTACCTATTATCCGTTATGATGAAAAAGAAAGAGCAATACTGTCTAATGCGGATAGAGACGGAAAAGAGCTGTTTTATATTACAGCAAAAGAATTTGATGAGATTAAGAGAATTATTCTTTATCAGAATTTGCCCAACTATGATGATGAATATATAGACCCAGAATTAAAAGCTAATATGGAAGAAATGGACAGAATTAAAAACAAGAATGTTGAGATACCGTCTTTAGAAAGGCGTATAGCTATAATTACTTCTCATACTGGCATTACTAAAGAAGTGCAGAGAATGATGACTTTGAGAGAACACAGTGTGTTATTTGAAGAAGTCGCAGGAGAAGTTGAATACTCTGCCGTTAAGGGTGTTTCTTGCTATGGTGGAAATTCTGATGATGTGCAGTGGGTTTATAAAAAGTCTAAGAATAAATATGAAGACTATATTACTACCAAAGAAAAATATAATAAATCTATGGGTGGAGATGGAAGAATACCTACTTCAACCCAATCAAGCGAAAATATAAATTCGCAGTATGATAAGTTTATAGGAGGATAAAAAATGGCTAAAAATCAATTTCTGGCTGGTGTTGGTCGTGCATTGCTTTTTGCTGGCGATGAGCTGATTGGCGTAGCAAAGACTCTTACTGAGTCCACTTTTAACTTTAGCATTTCTTCTGAAGATATTCGTGGCGGTCAGGCAAACGCTCTGTTTGGTAAGTATTTCCATGACTCCAACCTTGCTGTTAATCTGACTGACGCAATGTTCAATCTGGAGTATGTTGCCGCAAATCTTGGTGTTGATATCGAGATGGGTGGTCTGTCTATGTACGAGTCTCCCAAGGCTGGTGAAGTAGTTGGCGAAGATGGCAAGATTACTCTTACCAACACTGCTGTTGCTTTTGGTGGCACTGTTCTGGCTTGGTATAAGAAGGCGGCTGACGCTAGTTGGCAAGTTATCAATGTCAATGCTGACAATACTATTTCTATTCCCAGTGCTGTTGCTGGCGATGTTTACTGCATCAAGTATCAGTATCAGAACCCCGATGCTCGTTTCATCACCATTAAGACTCAGTATGTTCCTAAGACTCTGCATCTGGTAATTCTGTCCGACCTTTATTCTGGCGAGACTGCTGATGTTGCTTCTGCAACTCGTTATGGTCGTATCATCACCGATATCCCCAACTTCCAGCTTGACGGTGCTATGGACTTGAACCTTACTGCTACTTCTGCCGCTACTGTGTCTCTGTCTGGTAATGCTCTGGGCGTTGAGTCTGGCGATAGCTGTGAGGAAGACCCCTACTACGGCACTATGACCGAGGAAATCTTTGGCGCTTCTTGGGAAGATAGTGTTGTTGGTCTGGCAATCGAGAACAGCGATATTGAGCTGGCTTCTGGCGAGACTGCAACCCTTATCGTTCGTGCTGTGTATGGTGGTTCTATTGCTTCCAATCGTCAGCCTAATAGCAACTTCACCTTTGCTGTTGAGAGTGGTAGCTCTACTGTTACTCAGGCGGGTGTAGTTACTGCCGCTGGCTCTGGTGAGTCTATAATTTCTGTCACTCTTACTGGTAGACCTGAGATTGTTGCTTTCGCACAAGTGACTGTTGACTAATTAAATTAGGGGGGAGGTAAAACTCCCTCCTTATTTTTTATTTTTTATTATGTGTAATTATAGAAAAGAAAATATCTGCACTGTCAACAATGAGAAGTGTCCTTGGGTTTATTGGTGTGATAAAGTAAACACATGGAAGGAGCTATCTAAAATGCCTAAGAAGTGCAAAATAGGCGAGAATACAAAAGCCCCTGATGGCTTCAATAAAGTTGTGTTTGAGCGCAAAGGCTACTTATATGTTATAGTAGGCGACCAAACAATTAAATTTTTAAATCCCTTTGATTTTGTACCAGAATATGTTAAGCTGTATAAATCAAAAGGCGAATTAAAAATTAAGAAGTAAAAGGAGATATAGGAAATGGAATTGAAAGAAAAGAAAGTTCATATTGACGAGTTCGATATCGATGTTAAGTGCTATCTTGGATATGATGAAATTCAGCATATTATAAACAGTACAATGCCTATTGATAAGTGGAATAATCGGCAAGAGAATATAGACTTGCTGATGCTTCATTATGCTGTGGGTATTCCTATTGAAGAATTAAATGATGCTGACCCTGACACTTATTTGAGAAGTGGAATGATTGATGCTGTAAGGCATTGTGTGCAGAACTACGAAGACATTATTAAGGGAATAGAGTATCATACTTCTGTGTCTAAACTGCTCTATGAGCTGAGTAATAAGTTACCTGAAATACAAAAAAGTATAACCAATTCTCCTCAGTTTAAGGAGATGATGAAGAGTGGCAATCAAGGATGAGGCTGAATTAGAAGCTGTTGTTGGGAAAGATATGAACACAGCCGTTAGCACTTTTTTAGAAATGCTGTTAGTGCAGAATGAAGAAGTTGTCCAACAAGATGTTTATGGATATCCTGAAGGCTCTGTTTATGAAAGAACGGGTGAGTTCTTACACGCTTTTAAGAAAGAAAGCGGAGATGGAGATGGTATAGCAAGCGGCTCTATAGATTACGACCCAACAAAGATTACAACAATTAGTCCACCCCAACACGCTTCTGTTGCAGTAAAAACTTATGGTGTATCTTCTGCTGACGAATTAGCCAACATTATTTATCAAGGCAATGGCGGTATTTGGCATATGCCCCCAAGAAACGCCTATAAAGATTTAGACAGATGGCTGACAAAAACAATGTTTGCTTTAATGTTTGAGGGTGCTATGACCGATGCAGGAATACCTTTCAAAAGAAGCTCTGGTGGATTACAAAAGGAAGACTATGACGAACTCTGATATTATATTAAGTCTTGATGCAAGCACTACTTCTACTGGTTGGGCTGTGTTTGATAAACATGGGTTAGCTGGATATGGAGTAATTCAGCCTGACGGAGAAGATTGGCGTGATAGACTTGTTAATCAAGGCGGGAAATTAAAGGAAATTATTGAACGATACCATCCTAATAAGATAGTGATGGAAGATGTACCAT
>JAGHSE010000046.1 GCA_018066015.1 Candidatus Colivivens equi | reverse complement strand
AAATTAACTTTGAATATTAAGAGTGAGACTCCGAGTTCTCACTCGTTTTTTTGTCTATAAAATTTGTCTCGGTTCTGTAAAATTTATTTTAGGGGTGTTCTATTAAGTACATTTTAGGTGATTTTGAGATTTTTCTTTAGCAGATTGTTGTCCTAAATGAAGGAGCGATGCGGGCATCGTGACTGAATTAAGAAAAGCAAGATGCAAAGAAAAAGCCAAAAACATCAAAATAGCAATAACGCCCATAGTTCGTTAATTATTTATTTTTGCGGGGAATTAATAGAACACCCCTTTACAGTAAGATTTTTTTTGTGTGAATTTAATTTTGTGTGCGCACCCAAATGTTAAAATTAAATTCACGTTTATTTCCAATGTGTGAAAATTTGTTTATTTAATAAAAAAATTGTAACTTGCGGCCTTGTAGGCCGCTAAATATAATAGCCGAAAAGCCGAATATGATGGTAGCCGAATGATGAAAAAGGAAGCGACGAAATTGTGATAAACAAATTATATAGTATTAATCATTAATTACAAACTTATCTAATGTTAAACTTACAAAGGAAAACTCTATGCAAGCACCTTCTGGTAGGAGGTGCGTTGCTAGTTGCAGTTTGTATTTATTCTTGTAAGGATGGATATGACCTTGATGAAAAACAACCTTCTGGGTTGAATAGCATCTATGGTTATCTGTCAGATCAAGGTAAATTTACCAAAATGCTGCAACTCATTGATGAACTTGGACAAGCCGAGACTTTGTCCAAGACTGGTAGTAAGACCTTGTTTGCTGCGGATGATGACGCTTTTGCACGATTCTTCCAAGACAACAAGTGGGGCGTACATTCTTATGGTGAATTGACACTGACCCAGAAGAAATTGTTGCTCTATTCTGCCATGATTGATAACCCATACCCAACAAGTATGCTTTCTTCTGCACAAGGACCAGTGAAAGGCGAAGTTTGTCGTCGCTCTTCTTCTCAGTCTGTGTTCGATTCTGTACAAGTAATTTATCCACAGGATTATGCAAAGTATTTACCAGACAATCCTTATTTCACTCCATTGTTGAGACGTGATTCAATCGTTTTGTTTAAGGATGGTTCAGGTGCTGCTCCAATGGTACATTTCAATGCTCAGTTTGTAACTGGTAACAGACTTGAAAGTTCTGACATTGACTTTTTGTATGGCCAACCTGCAGGAACTCGTCTTTCAGATGATGTCTATGTTAACCATTCTAAGGTTATTAATGATCCTGAACACATGAATGTATTCTGTAAGAATGGTTTTGTACATGTTGTTGACAATGTAATTACACCTTTGGACAATATGGCTGAGATTATCAATACAGATAAGGACCTCTCCATCTACAGTTCAATTCTTGAAAGATTTGCAGTTCCTATGGACTCAGCATCTCTTACAACAGCGTACAACAACGTAAAAGGCTTGAGCTTGAATAATGAAGTAAACACTCAGAGTCATGCAGTTGACACAGTATTCTTGAAGCGTTATTTCTCAGAGCGTTCTTTAGGTTCTACAGATACACAAAAAAGTGCACTTTCAATGGACCGTTTCAAGAACCCTTCAGAAGCATTACTTAAATTCGATCCAGGATGGAATACTTATGTAGCAGACATTCCAAGTGACCGTGTTCCTTTGATGGAAGATATGGGTGTCATGTTGGCTCCTACAAATGCGGCAATACAACAATGGTGGAATGAATCAGGAAAGGTTATACAAGACTATTATGCATCAGGTATCACAGATGCAGCAGTAGGTCTAGCAAAAGTTCCTATGTCAGTGTTGGACGACTTGCTCAATGTAAATATGTTGAATTCTTTGACTGGTTCTCTACCAAGTCGCTTCAAAGACGTTCTCAACGATGCTCAAGAACCACTTGGATTAACACTTGATAAAGTTGATAAAGTAACTCTCGGTTGTAATGGTGCTGTATATTCAACAAATGTTGTTTATCCTCCAACTACATACTCATCAGTCTTATTCCCAGCAGTAGTAGATACAGCAGACTTTAGTATTATCAGAACTGCAATTGAACTTTTGGAATATGATAAATACCTCAATTCAATGGTATCAACATATAGCTTCTTCCTCCCAACTAACAATGGTTTGCTTACATACGTCGATCCAGTTTCTTATGGTCAGACTAAAGAAGGTAAGCCAGCATATCAAATGTGGGAATTCGGACTTGATCCAAAAGTAACAAAGAGCAGACAGATTACTGCTAACATATATGACTGTATTCTTAATCCAGACGGAACATGGGAAAAGGGCGCACTTGTTACTCAGTTGAAGAACGTAGAAACATCTTATGCAGCAACTAGTGGTCAAGTATCAGTACTTGCAGACCGTATGCTGGATATTCTTGATAACATCATAGTTTCGGAACCTTTGGTAAAAGATAAGTCCTTCTACAAGACAAAAGGTAATAACTTCATAAAGGTTACAGGTACAGTAGATCAAGAAGGAGAGATGTATGCATGGGGAAGTTGGCAGACAGACCGTAACCAACCAATTAAGATTGGTAAGATATTCCCAATGCGCAATGGTAAATCCTACATCTTGTCAGATGCTGTAACAGGTCCAGACAACAGACCAATCTATTCAAATTCAAATGTGATTATGAATACTCCAAAATCTGTCAGTCAGAACTTGGTAGATATGTCTGAATGTAGTGATTTCTTTGAGATGCTTCAAAACTGTGGCGCAATCACAAAAGTTAACACAAAAGACAAGTGGGTTGCAGGTGATCAGCAATATGGAAATCTCCTTGCAGCATATAAGACAGATGCAGGCAAGGACGCATGCACATATTTGTTGAATGCTTATCACTATACAATTTATGCACCAACAAATGAGGCAATGAAACTTGCATATGCTGATGGTCTTCCTACAATGGAGGATTTGGCTTTAGCAGAACTATATGATGAAATGATGGGTGATTTGAAAGAAAATACAGACTCAGCAGAACATGTTAAGTCAGTCATGCTTGACTTTATAAAATATCATATCCAAGACAACTCAATCTTTGTTGATGAAGGTTTTGAAGCAGGTAATTATGAGTCAGGAAAGACAGAACTTACTCCTGCATTAGATGACGACGGTAATATCGCATACGACAAGAATGGCGAAATGCAATATTCACCAGGTCGTCCATACAAAATTAATGTAACTCCTAGTGCATCAGGCATTGAATTGGTAGATGCAATGGGTAGAAAAATCAATGTTGTCACAAGTAATGAGAAGTTGTATAATGTTTATTCACGCGAATACTGGTACAATGGTTCAGAAGTGAAGAAACCATATGATGCAACTATCAACAATTCTTCTTGTGCTGTTATTCATGCTGTTGATAAACCTTTGTACTTCAACTTTACAGAAGGCTCAGCAGACCCTGACCAAAATCAGTTTATCTACAAGAAGAGAAAAGTGACAAATGATAGTGGTATTAAGAATCGTTCACCTCGTAAAGTAGTAAGATAGCCCTATGAAAAAGTATATTTTATTCGTTTTAGCTTTGGCATTTAGTACAAGCATTTTTGCACAAGTAAAAGCTGGTGATATCATTAGCGGAAATGTGTCAGACGATATGGGCCCTTTGATGGCGGTGAACGTTGTCGAAATAGACGCAAACAAGCGTATTCAGGCTCATGGAATTACCGATATAAATGGTAACTTCTCATTCAAGGTTGCAAATCCAAAAGATAAGATTCAAGTCTCTTACGTTGGATGTCAGACCGTTACTCTCCCGATTGACCGCAAAGTTTTCAAAATTGTCATGCAGAGCGCTTTAGTTTTAAAGCAAGTGGAAGTAAAGGCTGTAAAGAAAAGCCAAGGTTCAGGTCTTCAGATTCCTGTGACAGAAATTTCCTATGCTCAGCAAACAATTGACATGAAAGAATTTGAAGGTATTGGTTTGACAACTGTTGATGAAGCCCTTGTAGGACGTATCGCAGGTTTGGATATCGTATCAAATTCTGGTAACCTTGGTGCTGGAACAACAATGCGTCTTCGTGGTGTCAGCACCATCTTCGGAAAAGCAGACCCATTAATTGTTGTTAATGGTAACGTTTGGACAGGAGATGAAGGTCAAAACTTCGACTACACCAATGCCAATGAAGAGCGTTTCGCTGAACTTCTTAACGTTAACCCAGAAGATATTGAAAGCATCAGCGTCCTCAAGGATGCATCTGCAACCGCAATTTGGGGTTCTCGTGGTGCTAATGGTGTAATTGAAATCAAAACAAAACGTGGTGCTCGTGGTAAGACAAGAGTCAACTATTCTTTCCGTTTTACAGGCAACTGGATGCCAACTGATTTGAAACTTCTCAATGGTGATGATTACACTATGTACATGAAGGAGGCATATTTCAATCCTGAGTTGAAGACAGACTTCAGTGATAAGAATAATATCAATTATATGCCAGAACTTAACTACGACCCTAACTTCTCAGAGTACAATATGTTCAATGACAATACGAATTGGGTTGATGAAGTAACACAATTCGGAGCTCAGCAGCAACATTACGTATCACTTCAGGGTGGTGGTGAAAAAGCAAACTTCCGTATTTCTGGAGGTTATGACAAACAGTCAAACTATGTAATTGAACAAGCTCTTGATCGTTTCACTACACGTGTTGCCCTTGACTATTTTGTTAGTGACCGTATCACAGTTCGTACAAACTTCGACTTAACATACACAAAGAACAAACGTAATAATACTAATTATGGAGGTGACTTGATTTCAATAGCAATCAAGAAAATGCCAAACCTCAGTGTATATGAAGAAGATGCAAACGGTGTAGATACAGACCGTTACTACACTATGAATCCATACGTAGATTCTCCTGTAAGAGCTGGTAGTGGTGAATTCTCAGGTCAGAGTTCTTTGTTGAGCGACCAATATGGTATTCCAAACCCAGTAGCAGTAGCTCATGAAGCAAGAAGTGATGAAAAGACCATCAACCTCTCTCCAGAATTCATCCTCAAGTATGACATTCTTGGTACTGAAGACGACCAGTCAAAACTGACTTACGAAGGACAAGTATTGTTCCAAATATATAATAATGATAATGATTCATATCTTCCAGGAACAGTAGTATCTTCAAACTGGTCAAACAACAACTACAACTCAGCATCATCAAGTGCATACAAAAACCACTCATTCTCTACACGTCATAGATTGACATTCACTCCACACTTCTCAAACGAGAACCATACAGCATTAGCAATGTTCCAGTTTGAATATGGTGAAGGTAGCAACTCAAATATGAGTACAGGTAGAAAATGGTTGCCAACAGGTGATATTACTTCTCCTTACGCAGGTGGTGTACTATCTTCAATCAGTACAAGTGCAGGTGAAAGTAAGAGTTCTTCAATGTTAGCACAGGTTCACTATGCATACAAAGGTAAGTACATTTTTGATGCAACACTTCGTATGGATGGTTCTGCAGCATTCGGTCCTAATCGCCGTTATGTTTACTTCCCAGGTATCTCTGCACGTTGGAACGTTAGTGACGAACCATTTATGCAGAAATTCAAGTGGTTGAACATGCTTTCAATCCGTCCAGGTTGGGGTATCGTAGGTCGCCAACCAGGTGCAGGTTTGTACTTTAGTAAATATGGTAGCGGTAATAACTATATGGGTGGAGCATCAGTTACTCCATCTAACATCCGTTTGACAAATCTTTGTTGTGAAACAACTCAAACATGGAACATTGGTTTTGACGTAGGTCTTTTGCAGAATAAGATTAGTGCAAACTTTGAAATTTACACAAAGAAAACTACCGACCTCTTAGTAAGTGGTTATGCAATTCCTTCATCATCAGGTTATGATTCATTCTCAACAAAGAATACAGGTGAGATGAGAAATAACGGTTGGGAATTCAATATCAATGGAAATCGTTTCATAAAGGCAGGTAAATTTGGAATGGACATGAACCTCACATTCTCAAATAACCGCAACGAAATCATTGAAATGGAAGAATCAGTACGCGACAAACTGAACGAGGAATTTGACTACTCAAACGGAAAATATCTTTCACGTGTACAACTCAAGAACCCACTTGGTTCTATCTATGGCTTCCGTTATATTGGAACATACCAGTATTCAGAATACAGTGAGCAGGAAATAAAGGGCGTTAGTGGTCCTGATGCTCCAGTAGCTCGCAATGCTGCAGGCGAAGTTATTCTTAACTCAGCAGGTAATCCAAAAGAAATGTATTTTGATTACGACAACACTCGCTACAAGTTTGTAGGAGGTGATGCTAAATATGAAGACATCAATCACGATGGTCAGATTAACGAACTTGATATCGTATATCTTGGAAGTTCACTTCCTAAGTTGACTGGTGGTTTTGGCTTCAGATTCTATTATGGACAATGGTCTTTGAACGCACAGTTCAACTATCGTTATGGTAACAAGGTCATTAACCAAGCCCGCATGAATGCAGAAGCAATGGATAACAACAACAACCAATCAACTGCAATCAACTGGCGTTGGCACAATGAAGGTGATATTACTGATATGCCTCGTGCTTGTAACACAAGTGCCAGTGGTGCAAACTTTGATGTTTACAACTATCTTGGTAGTGACCGTTTCGTAGAAGATGCTTCTTATCTTCGTTTGAACTACTTGCAATTCTCGTATAACTTTAAACCTGAACTTGTTAGAAGTCTCGGTCTCTCATCACTTCGATGTGACCTTACTATTAACAGATTGTTCACAATTACTAAATATTCAGGTTATAGTCCAGAAGTTGCACAAGGTGGTTATTCACCAGCTTCAGATGGAGCGCGAACTCCACCTAACAGATCTTTCACATTTAGTTTAATGGTCGGATTCTAATAATGGAGGAAAGAAATATGAAGAAAAAATTTAATATAACTCTTTTATTGACAGCAATTATTTCAGTAGGTACTTTTACAAGTTGTGACCTCGAATTGCTTCCATTGAACGAAGTTGTTTTGGAGAACTTCTGGGAAAATAAATCAGAAGTACAGAATGTTGTAAATTCTTGCTATTTAGGTATGCAGGAAAATGGCTATCTCACAAAGGCAATAATTTGGGGAGAGTGCCGTTCTGACAATATCACAGCAGGAGAAGGTGTTACAGGATGTTCAGGTCTCCAACAACTTCTTAAAGGTCAGCTCAAACCAACAAATGAAATTTGTGACTGGGCACCTATATATAAACAAATCAATTTTTGTAATACAGTACTTTACTATGCCCCAGGTGTAGCAGCTGAAGACCCTAACTACACTGTTACTGACCTTCATGTTACTGAAGCTGAAGTTAAGGCCCTTCGTGCAATGAGCTATTTCCTATTAGTAAAGACATTTAATAATGTACCTTATACAGATCAGCCTTCAATAGATGACAAACAAGACTATCTTTTGCCAGCATCTCCTGGTGATTCAATCATTGATGTCCTTATTGCCGATATTGAAGGATGCAAAGATTATGCACCTTTGAGATATTCTGATGATTATAAGAAGAACACAGGTCGTATCACACGTCCTGCAATGTATGCACTTCTTGCAGACCTCTATCTCTGGAGAGCTTCAGAAAAAGACTTTGCAAAGCAGACAGAATATTATCAGCGTGCAGTAGAATGTTGTGACCAAGTCATCAAGTTCAAACTCAATGAATATGATGAAAATAATGGTCAGGGTCATTGGCGTAAACAAGACTTTGATAAGGAAGTCTATAAGACATTTGGATATCCACTTTTGGCAGAAGAAATCACTCCTGGAACAAACGATGGTGGTCCACGTGCCTACAACTCAATTTTTGGCGATGGCAATTCCTTTGAAAGTTTGTTTGAGTTGACATACACAGCTGGTTCAAGCGATAAGGACGTAAAGAATTCTGATGTCAGCAAGATGTATGGTGGACGTACAGACGGAGGTGGTTCAGGTAATGCTTATGTTTGTGCAAGTGAAAATATGATGCCTGAAAAAGTTGATGGCAAGTCATATAGCCAAACAAATGAATCTGCACCATTCCCAGTTATGACTGACTATCGAAGTATCACAAACTTCATGTACTCAGATGGAAATAAGTATCAAGTATTGAAATACACATTGGTCAACAGCACACTTGGTTCAGGTGGTACATCTGGTAGAGTAAGTGCAAATCAGTGGTCAGCTGCTACAAGTGTTTCTAAACGTAGTGATCAAGAAAACACACAGGGCTGGATTATGTATCGTCTTACTGATGTTATGCTGATGCGTGCCGAGGCTGAAATATGTCTTGCAGGACTTATCAGCAAAGATGCAACTCCAAAACAGTACACTACTACACGCAAATATGGAAGCACATGCTTTGGTAGCGATTCACTGTTGTATGACGATGCTTTCAATTTGATTTCAGCAGTATATATGCGTTCCAACCCTTCAGCATGGAATTTAACTGACGCCCAACTCCAACGTTCTAAGTTTGATACTTACGACGAATTTATTAAGTTGGTTGAATTAGAGCGTCGTCGTGAACTCATGTTCGAAGGAAAACGTTATTTCGACCTTGTTCGCCGTGCACGTAGAGAGGGCAATACTGCTCATTTCACACAAGCGGTTAGTTCAAAGTTTGGCGAGGCATCACGTGCCGTACTCATCAAGATGTCAATGATGGAGTTCATGTATATGCCTTATTTGAAAGATCAGATTAAGATAAATCCTTACTTAAAACAGAATCCTGCATACGCAGAGGAGGACGAATATCTGAAAAATTAACATGTCATGAGAAA
Organism: Candidatus Colivivens equi; assembly: GCA_018066015.1. Lineage (GTDB taxonomy): Bacteria > Bacteroidota > Bacteroidia > Bacteroidales > Bacteroidaceae > Colivivens > Colivivens equi. Next base: position 4,968 of record JAGHSE010000046.1, on the reverse strand, counting down.
GACGTATTATATATTAATAATGTGTCTGGCAGTCTGTGCTTCAACAGTACTCTTAGGCTGTTCCGATGATCCAGGTGTAGAAAACTACTATACCTCTACCAAGGAATATGCCTCTGATTATCTCGCAAATAGGGAGGGAACATTCAGTAAATTCATAGAAATCCTCAACAAGGCCAAGGGCGAAAAAGGAAAGTATCGTCTAATGGATCTCTTGGGAACCTATGGCTCGTTTACTGTGTTCGCCCCTACTAACGAGGCTATTGATGAATATCTTAAAGAAAAGGGAGTTCCAGATGTAGCTCATTTAGATTCTGCAGACTGTGATACGATTGCTCTCAATCATATAATAGAACAGGGCTATTTTACCACTGACTACAACAACGGAACATATCCGTTGCCAAACATGCTTGAGAGAAATCTAACAATAACATGTGATTCTGATACTATTAGTGTACCCGGTGAGGTACGTCTGGCAATGTATATCAACAAGAGTGCCAAGATTATTCAAGCAGACGACTCTGTTAAGAACGGAGTAGTTCATGTTGTTAATCATATCATAGGTACCCACAACAGTATGTTGCCTGACATATTGCAAAAGGATTCCACTATTTCGTTGTTCTATCTAGCAATGGAAGCAACCCAATATACGAATATTCTTCGTAAAGCATATATGGATTTGGAATACGAGAGGAATAAGAGTGCTACTTTTGACAGAGACTCAGTTGACTGGACAAACGACAAGTTATGTCTTGCAACAGCAGTTGAGTACGATAACGTAGCCTACATGAAGCACCGTTATTTCAAGTTCAGTGCCTTTGTAGAACCTAATTCGGTATATGAGGAGAAATATGGAATTACAACCTTAGATGGTCTTCGAGCACTAGCCCATCAACTCTATGACCCAATGTATCCAGATGATGCAAATATTGAGGACGAGACAAATCCTCATAATGCCCTGAACCGATATGTTGCATACCATTTCTTGCCATTTCAGGCAACTTATTATCAGCTTACTTGTGTAGATGGTCCAAACAGCACATTAGCAGGACTGTTCAACCGTCGTAAGCAAGATATCGCTGACTGGTACGAAGCATGTATGCCACATTCGCTCATGAAGTTCTCTTTTCCATCGGGTACTGAGTCTGGTTTGTATATAAATCGTCGTGGAATAATGAGCCGTCCTGATGCCAAGGGCGTTAGAATTCGCGGAGCAAAAGTAGCAACTCCTGAAAAGATGCCAAATAATATTGCGCTCAACGGAGTTTACTATTATATCGATGACGTGATAGCATACGACAAGACTACACAGTTTGATGTTATTGGCAGTGAACGTTTGCGTATTGACGGAACAACATTGTCTCCTGATTTCATGACAAGCGGAGCTCGTGGCCACTACACTACTTCTACTATTGAAAACGGAAAATACGGGCGCGGAGGCCAAGGCAAGAGTGCTGCAGGCAACTGCAACCATTGTTTGGGCTTCAAAGGTGGATTTGTTACGAATTTCATTTATTCCGACAATCTCACACACTTCCACGTTCGTAATCGTGTTTTGCATTTTGGTTCATACGATGGAGATGAATTGACGATTATTGGCAAATTTGACCTTATAGTCAAGATGCCTCCAGTACCAGAAGGTGAATGGGAAATCAGAATCTTCTCATGTTTCGGATTTGATAATCGCGGTATTATTCAGTTCTACTTCGGACCAGGCACACTCAGTGATGATGGCAAGAAAGTCATTGGAAACTTACAACCATGTGGCATTCCGCTTGATATGCGTCCAGGAGGAGAGAACCCACGAGTAGGTTGGATAAAGGACAGCGATTTAGGTGACGACGATGCAATAGCAGCATTTGATAAATCGTTTCGCAATCGTGGATGGATGAAAGGTATGAAGGCCTATAGTGCAGCAACCAGTGAATCCGGAGGTGGAGTAAACCCACCTTTCCGTGAAGGTTCAGGCACATTGCGCAAGATTATCACCCAGTTCCATTCTGATGGCAAGAGTGATTATTGGCTACGTTGTCAACAAAAACTAGAGTCCACCACCAACACGATGAACTTTGATGCATTGGAACTTTGTCCAAGTAGTGTTTATAATAATGAATACTATCCGGAAGATGTATGGTAATAATTTAAAAATAAGGTATAAATATGAAAAATAGAATAAAATCATTGCTCATGGTAGCAATCGTATTCTGCTCAGCTACTCTTTTACTGGTAGGAGTAACCAGTTGTAAAGACGAGTGGAATGATCACTATGAGTCAAATAACTCTGGACGTACTTTTGAGGGTACCATTATGGAATACCTCAAAAGCCAGAGAGAATTCAGCGATTTTGTCGAGATCGTCGAGAAATCAGACTTCGACATAGAATTGGCATCAAGCCAAATGTACACATTATGGGCACCAGTCAATGGCGCATTCAACAAAGACAGTCTCATTAGTATTATCAATGCAGACCGCAAATACTTTGTTGTAAAAGAATTTATAAAGAACCATATGGCTCGTTATAACGTATCATGTAGTGAATTAGAGGATACAAAGAAAGTGAGTCTTCTCAACGAAAAATTCACACACGTTACATCCAATAAGTTGTTTGGTCATGCAAATATCATTGAGGCAAATATCTCATGTAAAAATGGTATTGTCCACAAGATTGACCATTCTCATCCATATCAAGCCAACTTGTATGAGCAGATTGAGAATGTACACATGGATTGGTTAGCAGAACACCACATGGCGGAAGACGATTCTATGATTTCCCTTTACACATTCCTCAAGGCTTACAATGCCGACTCTCTCGATCCAAACAAGAGTGTAGAACGCGGAATTGATGAAAAAGGTCAGAAAGTATATGTCGATTCAGTAATGATCAGAAACAACACTATCCTCAATTCTATCGATGCAATGCTCTATGAAGAAGACTCTTCATATACAATCATCATCCCTACAGTTGAGGCATACCAAGAGCGCTACAACATAGCACGCGAGTATCTTGTTTACAATCCTTCTGAGAATATTGTCGATCCAAAGATGTGCGACTCACTTGCTCACTACTATGCAAACATGTTCGCTATCACCGACCTTTTCTTCAACGACAACTACAACAAGAACTATCTTACTCTTGGTGACTCTATTATGTCAACAACTTACAGAAAGACAAATTGGGAAAACCACGTCTATTATCATCCTTATGAACCAGGCGGAATTTTCTCATACGGTAAAATCGTTGAAGCAAGTAATGGTAAGGCTTATTTAGTTGACAAATATCCATTGTCAGTTACTGACCAGTTCTACAAGAAGATTGACGTATTATGTTCAACTACTCGCAACATTGATCAGACAACAGACAAGACGGGTAAGCCTGCTTACACAAAGAACGTAGATACATCCTTCCCATCATATTTCCTCAACATCAGCACTGATGATTATGAAGTTCAAACATCTTTCCTTGACATAAAACCTACAAATTCAAACAACCCATATATTGGATTTAAGGTATATGACACTTTGAAAGGCAACTATGATATATATCTGGTATATTGTCCTATTTGGGTAAATGAATTCAAGACATACGAAGATGCTAAGGTGTATTCAGACTCACTCAAGGCTGAGGTAGAAAAAGGTGCAAGCGCATCACTCCTCAAGAATGACCCATTGCGTCCTTACTACTTTAAGGCAACAATTTGGGAACGCGATAATAAGGGAAGCAATATTGGTATGTATCCATCTAAGGGTACTGACCTCACTGACCCAGTTACACGTACTAAGAACTTTACTACCAACGTAGAGAACTATGTTGACACTCTCTTCCTTGGAACATACGCAACCAAGAACGCTTATTACAAGACAAATGGAGAGGGCGTACTCATACAGTTCCAACCTAATATTACGTCAACTAAGACTTCTACATATTCTCGTGAGATGTTCTTCTGCAAAGTTATTTTCAAACCACATGCAGAGCAACCAACTGAAAATTCTGTTAAATTTCGTAAACGCTAAATCATTTGCCTTATGAAAAAAATAATTATTCTGACTTTTGCTATGGCTTGTGCATTTAGTGTGAATGCACAGGAACAGACTGAAGCACCTCAAGCACAAAAACGAGTACAACTTCACAAGCAATACCCAACGGTAGAAATATCTGGTTCTGTAGTAGATGCTATTACAGGTGAAGCACTCGCAGGTGTAAAACTTCAGGCATACAATAACACATACTACACAGCAATGACAGGCGAAGACGGAACGTTCACTATCAAAGTTCCTGAGTTCGTCACATCAATCTCTGCAACACTTGAAGGCTACGGGCTATCAAATGTAGCTATCAACGGACGTTCATCCAACGTCAATATAGGACTCTATTCCGACCGTTATCTTGACAACTATATCGCTAAGACTACAGGTAGTAAGTCTGTCAAGTCCGACCGTTTTGGAAATACATCATCCATCACTGTTGACCAAGATATTCAGACACGCTTAGGAGCAGACGTTCGTACAATTCAGCGCTCTGCACTTCCAGGAGTAGGAGATGCAATGTTCATCAATGGTTACAACTCTCTCCATTCAAATGCACAGCCACTTATCATCCTCGATGGCGTAATTTACGACATGATGTATGATCAGGAACAACTCCACTCAGGTTATTTCAACAACCTACTCTCAGCCATCAACATGGATGACATTGAGAGCGTTGAAGTCCTTAAAAACGGAACTGCTATCTATGGAGCAAAGGCTGCAAATGGAGTGATTCGTATCACTACCAAGCGTGTAAAGAGTATGGCTACACGAATTGAAGTCACTGCATCTGCAGGAGTAGAACTAAAACCAGAACTCCTTGACGTAATGGATGCAGAAGAGTATCGTACATATGCTTCAGGACTTCTCCAAACTACAGGAACCAAACTTGCAGAATTCAAGTTCCTCAACACTGATCCAAACTACTATTATTATAATATGTATCAT
>JAGHSE010000377.1 GCA_018066015.1 Candidatus Colivivens equi | reverse complement strand
GAGCCCTCTACGGTCTCCTAAACTGAAAGCAAATTACCAGAAAATTCCGCTTCGCTCTCAGAAAATTATTTCAAAAAATAGAAATTTCCTGAATCAAAATTTGATGGGAGCGAAGCGTAATTTGTTGATAATTTGCTTTCAGTCCAGAATATTTACGATAAATTTACGGGTCATTTACGGTCATTTACGTTAAACGAAGTTCAAATCAAATCGAAAAATATAAATATTGGCGTATCTTACCGAGACGCAGCAATATAACATATATTTCACAAAAATTATCGCAACACTAGTAATTTGCAATTACACTATGGTTCATTAGCAATTACACTATGGTTCATCGGCAATCGCACTATGCTTCATTGGCAATTACACTACGCTTCATTTGACGAATTTGAAATAGGATACCTATCCTATCCCCAAAACGTCCGTACCTTTTGCCCAACACGTCCGTACCTTTTGCCCATCACGTCCGTACGTGTTGGGGAGTCCGAACGTATGTATTCAGCGAAGGTTCCTTTTTAAAAAATCGGTTCTTCGGGAATTCGTGATAAGAAAGAAATTTAAGTTCGGAAGCGGAACTATGCGCTTCGCGATAAGTGCGCCTCTTCACATTAATTCTACCTGTACGGTTAACTTGTACGGAGCCCTCAACGGTCTCCTAAACTGACGATAATTACCAATAATGCGCAATAATTATTCCGATAATAATATTTAATTATTGGATAAATTATCGGGATTTACCGTTCGCTTGCGACGCTTTCGAAGAAAGAATTATTGGTAATTATTGTCAGTTCAGAACATTTCGATAAATGTTCGTCTTAACCGTACAGCACGCATTAATTCCGATAGGACAAATAAAGGAATATATGTGTAATATGGACATTGAATAATACCCCCCCCCTTGTTAATTAATGTTAAACGGATAACACCAAGCCTTAGATTCTGCTCAATTCATCCGTTTAATATCATTAATAATTAGTACCTTTGCATGCTTTTTAAATATGTAAGAATCGCGTACGCGTGTACGACACATTTTTAATGACATGGGACCTGCAGTATTACTATTGTTAATCCAATGTCGAAATTTTCAGGAACATGACAATAAAAACGCTTAACATAGAAGAACTCGTCAAGAAGAAGTACATTACTCCTTCGATAGATGTGTGTGGGTTGATGGAGGGGGTAGTTCCTTTGTGTGCTTCGGCAGGGGGAAATGCAGGAAAAGTGGAAGGATCCGAAGATGAAAATGAAGAGCAGTTTTCAAAACGAAGATATTCTCCATTTTATTCTGGTTATGACGAATAATAAATTTTGCGAAATCCAAGCCGTCCTAAGTAAGGAATTTAAAAACTGAAAAGCTGATTAAGATATTTCAATGAAGAAGAATATAATTTACATATTACTCATTATGGTTCTTTCGTTGTTTGCATGTCTATCATGTCAAAACAATGAAGACGCACGTGCTGATGTGGAAGATGATGAACCGAAAGTGCGTGCTATTGTGCCAGACATGATTCTTGAGGATGAAGATATATTTGTGACTCGTTCTGCATTGGTATATCAGAAGCCCAATATGATGTTCTCATGGGAAAGTAGCGACCAGATAGGCGTATTCAATATCGGTATTGATGCTGTGCCTGGTGGTAACGTTCCTTTCTACTTTAAGAGGGTAGATTCGTACAATGAGAATAGCACAACTGCCCGTTTTATTAATGGCAATTTTTCTTTTAGCGATGATACGTATTGGGCTGCATGTAGTCCAAGAGCTTGTGTTTATACTGTTTCTGAGAGTAATGGAGGGGCTACAATAAGTAGCAAGAGTCTTGCAAGTGAATACGATGTGATCAATCTAACATATAGAGGGCAGACACAGGTGGCAAATGCTCATCCAGAAGGTTTGAAGCCTGTGTCAGGCACAGTAGGGTATAGCTATGAAACAGAAGCAAAAGCATCGAGCCATCTCGGTGCATACGACTATCTTATTTCTCAGCCAACAGTCCCAGACGAAACGGGTTTTACCACTTTCTATTTTGACCATGTAGGATCTACAATCCGATTCTATGTTTTGTTCCCAGAAGGCTCTTTCGGTGGCAGTGGAAAGAAGGGATATGTAACTTCAATGAAAGTGATAGATGAAGATGCAGACTTTGTTACAGATGTAACGTTAGGTATCAAGAAACGTTTGAGAAGTGAAACGGTAAATACTGCGGAAAAGTCGTATGAGGTAATAGGTGAGCCTACCAAGGTCAACAATATAACTATGTATTTGAAAGCAGAAGATGGTGGAGGCGTGATGGTTCCTGATCATGGTTATTTTGTGACATATATGCAAGTATATCCAACTTCAGTAGCAGAGGGTAAATGCCATCTTGAATTTACTGTAATGGTGGATGGGGTGAAGAGATATTTCCGTTCTCAACCATTGCCAGCCAAGACATTCGAAGCGGGTCATGTTCATATGTGGCAGACTCAAAGTTTTGACACCCCTATCGAACTTACCGCCACCCTCCTCCCATGGGAAGACATCCAAGGAGGTTCGATAAGTACAGGAGAAGAATAACAACCGAAGACGTAAAAGAATATAAAACCAGATATAGATAACGAATATCACAACACAGTAATGGTAACAGAAAAGAAAAGATATGCAGATGTTGATGATGACTCACAGCCAACCATGGCAAGTGAGCCAGTTGCCAATTACGCCCCATCGACAGCTTCCAACCGGATAGTCCTCAACATACCCGAGGGTATTGATGCAGAACCTCTCCGCGAAAAAGTCAACGCCTACTACGAGACGCTCCTGCAAGAATGCGTCGTGGAACAGGAGTTTAAGAAGAATCTTGATAATTGGTTGTTTTGTACAGGGATGTATTCGGGACCCAATCTTTGTTGGGATAATGAACCTTTCCGGCGCATAGAATCAATGGGACAGATAGTTCTTCCGATGATAGATAGAGCCCGGAATAATTACCCCGATTATACTCGCCGCCATCTTGGTTGGCTAAAACGAAAGCTGGAATTATGATGGAAATGTACGGCACGGTATATTGC
>JAGHSE010000444.1 GCA_018066015.1 Candidatus Colivivens equi | reverse complement strand
CTATCTTTGCTCATGGTTACTATGTTTTTGTGGTGAAAGCAAAGATAACCAAAAGGGCTGATACTTCATGTGAGTACCAGCCCTAATTTTATCAACTAAAAAAAGTTTTACCGGACAGCAATAGTTTAAAATATAATATGATGTAGTTTCCTGATTGCCTACGGCGTAACGTGAATTATCCGTGAATTGTTCCGTGAATTATTCCTTTGCGTCTCTCTGCCTTCTCTGCAAAGACTCAGAACACATCTCTGATGTGTTGTAATTTAGGTAGAGAGCAATACTGCAAACTCGTTTGCAAGGAGTGCTCTACTAACTAAATTAAAACAGCAAAGCTGTCTGAGTCGCCTCTGCGTGAAACTGAAAAGCTGAGACGCCTCTGCGTGAGGAATCAGAAAATGCAGGAACTGAAACTTGTTAAAGTTTTCGTATTATTTCGTGGTAAAAAAAATACCCCGTTGTCGTTTTATTTTAAATTGTGTATTGAAAAAATTTCGTCATCGTATTCAATATCTGTCAGAAATAAGGCATTACCAGGAACGCTCATTCCAGCAGAACAACGATTTTTTTGTTCTACTATCTTACAAAATTCTTCTACAGAAATTTGTCCCCGACCTACATCTAATAAAGTTCCTACGATAGCTCGTACCATATTGCGTAAGAATCGGTCTGCCTTTATTGTAAAACATCCATCTACCCATTCTGCTTTCATAATCTTGCAGTCGTTGGTCTTTGTGTCTGTATGTAGTTTTGAGAACGATGTAAAATCAGTATAATTGAATAACTTTTTTGCGGCAATATTCATTTTCTCAAAATCAAGAGGATAAGTGACACGGAAAGAGTATTGTCGATTAAAAGGGTCTCTGTCTGTATGTATGTAATATTGGTAAGTTCTTGAAATAGCACTAAACCGCGCATGAGCATCGTCACGTACCCGTACCAACTTATGAACAGCAATACTCTGAGGTAATATTCTGTTCATACGATTAGTAGTTGTCATTACGTCTAGTTCTGTATCTATGTCGAAATGTGCAACCATTAAACGTGCATTTACCCCAGCATCAGTTCTGCCAGCACCTATCGTTTCAATATTTTGTGCTGTATATATAGAAAGGGCTCTGTTTAATTCTGCCTGAATGCTATTACCATTTGGTTGTACTTGCCAGCCATGGTATCCTGCACCATCGTATGAAAGATATATAAAATAACGCATGTTTCAATTTTCGTTTTTTTTATTTTTCATTTCTTAATTCCTTGATGTCTCACACCTTATCTTATAGAAGTATTTTCCACGACATGCCTACCAAATAGCGATTTTGCATGAGACTGGACATTGAGTGGTAATAATCAAAACTGAATCCGAAGGCGTACTTATCGTATTTCATGTAATCAAGGGAACATCCGCATCCTATCTCAAACGATTTGTCGTCTATTTCTTTTACACCTCCTGTCATTCGTCCACCTGCTATGCCTCGGGCTGAGAATCTCACGCCTGGAAATATTGGGTAGGAACCTTTTACCGCTATGTCGGTATGATACATAAGTAGGTCGTCGTTCAGTTCGTTGATTTTTGTTGTTGATATTCGCCCTATTGCTTCTACTGCAAAATATGGATTAAAGAATTTGGAATATTCTAGTGATGTAGATAATGTAGCCTCAGCGGTCCACCCTTCTACTCGTCCTGATTCTATACTCGACACGAGACTTAATGAGGTAGGTTGTCTGTCAAAGTCTAAAGCGTATTTCACATCTGACATATCAACTTTTGGTTTGTGTGATATTCCACTCAGTCCTAATATTTTATCTGTAATGAAATAAGCGAAGTGTGTAGAGACAATTCCTATTCCTGACCCGATGTAAAGGTCGTTAATCCAGTGATTATTGTTGTGAAGACGAAGGAATTGTGTCGCGGTTGCTGTAGCATATCCTCCGATGCTTATCCAAGGACTTTTATATCCGTATTCTCGGTGTAGGATTGTTGCTGCTGCAAATGCCATTGCAACGTGGCGTGAAGGCATACTATGGTCATCACTGCCGTCAGGACGACGTTCGCTTACTACACCCTTCAAACCTGAACATAATCCTGCTGTAAGTCCGTATGCCATAGCATTGGAAAGTATCATTCTTTTTGTTGTACTAGTGGATTTTACTCCAAGTAATTTGCTTATATATGTACCTGCTGCTGGTAATGCGGCTATGCCATATTCTATCCAGTCATTGCCTTTGACTTGAAATAATGGGGCATTGTCTCGGTAATGCTTATCTGTCTTGGTTAATATTACTCCTCGTAGGATGGAGGTCCACCCATCAGGGTTATAGTTCATCTCGCGCCGGAGTAATCTGTCTTCGTAACCTCGCAACACTTGACGTGCTTTCTCTTCTTTTTCATACTGTTCCATGATGTCTTCAAGTTGCTGAAAATATGCTGAATCAAGTGGTTCGAATCGTATCAACGAAACTGAATCAACAGGAAGATTATCATCGTCTGAAATATCTATGCCTTCTATGTTCAGGGTGTCTGTGACTTCTACGTTCAGTGTATCTACTATTAGTCTTTCCACATTTTGTGCTGATGCTAATGTGGAGATGCTTAACATTATATATAAGGTAAATATCTGCTTCATTCTACAAAAGTAATAAAAAATTAGGAATTGAGATTTATGTTTTAGTTAAAAAATGTTCCAAGGGATGCGACAGCGAGAGAAAGACAAAAACCTTTACCTCGCATTGCTTGATAGTTTATCCCATTTGGGTTGACTGCGCCAACCTACAAATGACTATAAACGCAATGTTCGATGAACAAGTTTCTGGTTCCTCACGCAGAGTTTTTTACCACGAAAAACACGAAAATTTGCGAAAATTAAGTCATTACCGATGGGAAGATTCCAATCATAATGCCTTATTCAGTTCCTGCATTTTCAGTTCCTGTATTTTACAGGCAAATAGACGTCTAAGTAACAATAGTTCTTATTACTCATGCACTGAATAACACTTGAATTTTTCGTATTATTTTGTGTATTTCGTGGTAAAAAAACTCTGCGTCTCTCTGCTACCTCTGCAAAGTCTCAGTGCACATCGTAGATGGGCGAGATTGAGTTATAAAAGTAATTATTCAAACTTGTTTGTAATAAGGACTTTAATAACTAAATCGTACTAGCAAAGCTGGCTGAGACGCCTCTGCGTGAGGCATATAAGAATTAGGTTGCCTCTGCGTGAAGTATAAGAATCAGTTCGCTTTTGCGCCTCGGCGAACTAAGCCTTGTTTTGCCTCTCGCAACCGCTTCTTCAGGCTTACGCAACCGCTTCTTCAGGCCTACTCAACCGCTTCTTCAGGCCTGCGTGACCGCTAGTTATTTTCCGGTCAAAAGTTTCTCCTTTTTATGGAGGAAGGTATATGTTTGTTATCCTATTTGAGTTGTTGCAACCAGTAATTGCAAATCTGTTCATGTTTTTCAGTTTTGATTGACGCTGCAAATATATAACATCAACCCCACCC
>JAGHSE010000402.1 GCA_018066015.1 Candidatus Colivivens equi | reverse complement strand
CATGCTTTGTGAATTAGGTCTTACTCAATATGGAGCAAAAATCAATGAATAATTTTAGCAATATAGCACTTTTGTGCCTTATTTGTCTTCTTTCATTATCAGTCAAAGCTGAAAATGTCATTACTATAGAGCAAGCTGGAACTCTATCCACCTTGTTATCTAGCGATGCACAGGATGCGACCATCATAGGTCCAATAAATGGCACGGATGTGAAGTATCTGCGCCAGCTGATCAATAATGAAAGATTAAGCATTCTAGATCTTTCGGACGCTTGTATTGTTAGTGGAGGTGGAATTTACTTTGTTGATGAGTATAATAAGTCTTTTGAAACAAAGAACAATGTTTTAGGAGGTGGCATGTTTAAGGAATGTAAGAATCTGACCTCGATAAAATTGCCTGCTTCTATTACCAAAATTGAACAAGATGTTTTTCCTCGATGTAGTATTAGTCAACTCGTTGTACCTGATAAGGTTGTTTCTGTTGACTGGTATTCATTGGCAGATTGTCCTAAGTTGAAAGAGGTAGTTTTCGGGAAAAAAGTCTCAACTGTAGGGCCTGGTATCTTCTGGAACACCCCAGTGAAAAACTTATATTTAAAACCTCTTGAACCTCCATCTTTAGACGATATTTCATTATCATCTAGTCCTACGATTCATGTTTATCAAGCTGCCCTTTCTGCTTATCAAGCTTCAGATTGGGCTCAGTACGGAACTATTGTCGGAGATTTGGAGAACTATTATCCTTATGAAAAGGGATCTGAAGAAATTATTATGCAGCAGATACCTAATTTCTTTAATGATTACTCTTGTTCGTCTTTGAAGCCAGAATACCAGAATATGGATGATGATTCTTTGATTTCAGAAATGATTGGTGCAGGTATGTCAGAGTTTATGGTTGATATCGCCAAGAAACTGAAGAACGAGGATTGGGCTTCCTACGAGAAAGATTTCCGTATTCATAGCTACAAGGCATATAGCGATGCAAATTATTGGAATAATAAACTTTTCTGCTATGGAGGTTCTTACATGGGAAATCCTACAGGTATTTATTCTTCAAGCGACAATCCATTATATGTATTCGTAGATCAGGACATTCCTTCAGACGCAACACTTTATATCGGAGGATGTGTTGAATATGATGAGATGATCAGTAATGCAAAGTATGGCACTAAACTTAAAAAAGGACTGAACATTATCGATGGTCAAAAAGATGCATTGTATTATATTATCTACACTGCAGATACTCAGTCGATGACTAAAAAGTTGAGCGAATGGCCGGCGATAAAGATTCACATTGAAGGCGGTATTGTTAATGGATATTATGATGTTAACCGTCATAGTGATGCTGATTACCAGGCCATTCTTAAGAATGCTACTCATGAGCGTTTTATTGTTAAAGGTAATTATTCTGCATTCATTTTCAAAACAGAGTCTTTCCGTAAAGAATGGCCAAAGACTATTGACCAAAGCATCAGTTGGTTTGATAGTATCACCGTATGGGAAAAAGAAGTAATGGGCATCTGCACCTCTGTCGCTGACGGCTATAAAGCACAAGCCCCATTCAACCTGACTGGCGGCGAATCATTCTATCCTGATTATTTCAATAACCCGAACTGGGCTATCGAAGGAACGGTAGGAGATCCAGGTTGGGCGAATGCTTCATCTTACAGAACCTCATATAATGGTTTTGATTGTGTGGCTATGTCATTAAATGTCGCACGTCAGGATCATGGTGTGTGGTGCGCTTCTCATGAAACTGGTCATCAAAACCAGAAAGCCATTACACTGGAAGCTTGTGGAGAAGTTTCGAATAATCTGTTCTCAAACATTATGTCCTTCTTAGATGGACGTTTAATGTCTCAAGGTCGCGCACTTTCTACTACCATCGACGACTATGTAAACGACAAGCCTTTCTTTGGTAGAGATATCTGGAGCATGATGCGCATGTATTATCAGTTATATCTGTACTACCATCAGGCACAAAAAAATACATCTTTCTATCCGACATTATTCAAGGAACTAAGAAAGAATCCACTAGAATTATGGGGAGACACAAACAATAGCACATTGAAATTCGTCCGCAAAGTATGTGAAATTGCTAATGAAGACTTGACTGATTTCTTCACGGCATGGGGATTCTTTGTACCTTGTGAAAATTATATGGTTGATGATTACGGCTATTACAAAGTCACCGTTAAGCAATCAGACATTGAAGCCACACTGAAGGAAATCTCAAAATACCCAAGAAAAAACAGAGAGATTCTTTTTATAGAGGATAGAATCAACCTTATGAAAACCTCTGGGTTCTTCACTGTAGCAGGACAAGACAGAAGAGATACTGAAAGAATGGTTGGAACATGTGGAGAACTCGGACAGTTTACAGAATTCCTCTCTGAACCTCCATCAACCTCTGAATACACTTATTTACAGAGCGACTCTCTCTTTATCTTTGAGGGTAAAGGCGGCGTTGGCTTCATTGTTCTTGATGAGGATGATCAGTTGCTTTTTGCCTCAAATAATAAAAAATTCTGTATTCCATCCCACATCCTAAAAGAAAATTACACAATATATTCTGTTGATGCAGATGGAACACTACATCCGGTAAAAATGTCGGAAGATGCATACATTCTGGAAGATGCATACTTCAAAGAAATCAATGTAAAAACAGCAGGAACGCTATCCTCATTATTGAGCTCAACAGCGATAACCGCTAAGATCTCGGGCTCAATCAACGGCTCAGATATTAAGTATCTGCGCCAGCTGATTAACAATGAACAATTAATGGTTTTAGACCTTTCGGATGCTCGTATAGTTAAAGGCGGTGGGGTATATTTTATTGATGAGTATAATAATCCTTTTGAAACTAAAGATGATGTTTTAGGAGGTGGAATGTTCAAGGAATGTAGGAATTTGGCCTCAATAAAGCTGCCTGTATCTATTACTAAAATAGAACAAGATGTTTTTCCACGATGTCAAATTAGCCAACTCGTTGTGCCGGATAACGTAGTTTCTGTTGAATGGTATTCATTAGCTGATTGCCCGAATTTGAAAGAGGTCGTTTTAGGGGAAAAAGTCTCAAAAGTGGGACCTGGTGTCTTTTGGTCAACTCCTGTGAAAAACTTATATTTGAAACCGCTTGTGCCTCCTTCTGTTGACGATATTTCATTGTCATCTAATCCTACGATACATGTTTATGAATCAGCTCTTTCTGCTTATCAAGCTTCTGATTGGGCTCAATACGGAACTATTGTTGGAGACTTAGATGAAGTATTAGCTAATGATATTCAGCAGATTAGGCAAGACCAGCAAGGCGACGAGAGTATTTATAATCTCTTCGGTCAGAAAGTTAAGAGTAATGCTCAAGATGCGATTCTTATAAAGGGAGGCAAGAAGATTTTGATACGCTAATATCGGTGTAGCGTCCAAATCTGTTTATTTATATATTTCATTTGTACTTTAGTGCCACAAAGAACAGAATGCATAATAAATTACTCGCCAATAAACCATCGCATCTCCGAATATTTTTTTATGCTTTGCGATTGTGCTGGTTTAACTCCAAAGAAGCCATAAATAAAAAGTATTTACTTCATTATTTGAATGACTA
>JAGHSE010000378.1 GCA_018066015.1 Candidatus Colivivens equi | reverse complement strand
TGCTATTTAACGCAAAACTCATGCAAAAAATTATTTTCAAAACCACCGCGGTATATTTTCGATCGTCAATTTAAACAATATCAATAGTTTAACATGAACAATTTTGTCCATTTATTGGACAGCAGTGGATAGGTTTATACATTGTTGTATATTAGGATGGTTGATTGTTTTCTGTATCCTTCTATATCTCTAATCTATGCAGAAAAGAAGTATTGCAGCTTTTGATTTTGATGGGACATTGACCTGTAAAGATACATTTCTTGAGTTCATTGCATTTGTATTTGGTCGAAAGAAATTATATCTTTCTTTAGCATTGTTTTCTCCTATCCTTCTCTTGATGAAACTTGGATTATACCCAAATTGGAAAGCGAAACGACTGGTATATTCCTGTTTCTTCAAAGGAATGAGTTATGCTAATTTCTGCAATTTGGGAGAATCTTTTTCTGAGGAAATCAAAAAGATGAGAAATGAAGAAGGAATGAACCTCCTTCTGATGCAGAAGCAAGCAGGCTCAGACATATATATTATTACCGCAAGCATTGAAGAATGGGTGAAACCGTTCTGCCAACTTCTTAATGTCAAAGGTGTACTTGCGACAAAAGTGGAAGTTGATAATAATGGATACTTGACAGGTAGATTTCTAACCCCAAACTGCTATGGTCAAGAAAAGGTCAGCAGATTGCTTAAAGAAGAACCTGAGAGAAATTTATATGATCTGTTTGCCTGTGGAGATAGTAAAGGAGATCGAGAGCTGTTGATGTTCGCAGATAAATCGGTCAAAATAAGAGGAAAGAAGAATGAGTTTCTCCGCTTTTGCATCGTTGGATTTCTTTGCACTCTTGTAGATGCAATTATATTTCTTGCCTCAAATATTACATTTAGCTACCAGATCTCACTGATATGTGGTTATCTGATAAGCTTAATATTAAACTACTATCTAACAATTCATTGGACATTCAGAAGCAAATCAAATCTAAGAAATGCAGTCGGAATCATACTTGCACATCTATTTAATCTATTTATTGTTCGCATGGGATTGATGTTCTTGTTTGTAGATATTTGTGGCGCTGCCGACATATTTGCTTATGTCCCAACTCTTTTAATTAGTGTAATCACAAATTTCTTGATAATACGATTTGTGGTAAAACACTAAATAAGGAACAGAGAGTACCTGGCACACTTTAGAAACAACAAAAAGATAATGACCGTCTAGCGTATCATGGAGAACTTCATTCCTTGCTAGATCGTCTTTGGCCAAGCGAAGAGGTAAAGATAGAATAATGAATGAGAGGCAGGCTTTACGGCTTGCCTCTCTTATTCTGTTCAAATCAGTTTGTCAAGAAAATCTTCAGGACTCATTATCGGAATCTCTACAGATTGGAAATCCTTTTGGTTACGTGTTAATATGACATCAATTGCAGAAAACTTTGCTGAGCTGAATTGTACGGCATCTTCAAAATCTTTCCATTCTGCAGCAATTGCCTGTTGAATCTCTCTATTGCCAGTTTGAGTGACAGCTACAATAGACGTAATACCACGCAAACATCGATAGATTTCATCCTTACTAATTTGTTTACGCAAGATATAAGCTAAAGTCACAAAAGTAAGAGCTGATGCACTAGCGTCAATAGTTCCGTCTTGGCTTAACTGAAAAATCGCATTAGCCGCCTGGCAGAAAGGCTGTCGTTGAGTGGCATAATCAATAACGACATTGGTATCAAGAAAGACTCTCATATCGTTCTGTCAAAGCATTTTCAATTGCATTCTTGTAAAAAGGATCATCGTCAGAGAACTTCACCTTTGATGTTTCGCTTACTATGTCCATAAGCTCTGGAGAGATCTTCCATGTTCGCCAATTGCCTTTTTTGTTGTCAATTGGACGAATAGAATGTGCCATATCATTCTTCTCATTCTTTCTAATATTCGGCACAGCAGTCACAGCAGACACAAAAGCTTGTATCTGTAGCTTCAGTGCCTCAATATCTATAGATTTAGACTCTGGCACTTCAAAAGTCATACTAAAGGTGCACATAATATAGAAATAGTATTAATGATTATTGATGGCGCAAAGGTAGCATTATTTTTCTTTTCCTCCAAATAATTATCGATATTTTGTCAATAGAACAAAATAAATGTAATCTTTGTGGGTAAAAATTTTAGAAAGGCAAGTATTGTTTCGAATAGTTTGCCTTAGAAATGGGTAATGTAAAATAATTATTGAGAAATATTTGGAGATATCGAATAAAAGTATCATCTTTGCAAAAAAAATAACAACTATGTTTCTTGAAGTGATCAAAGCTGAATATATTGATGGATACCGCCTCCGATTGTTCTTTAACAACGGAGAGGTGCGTGTTGCAGATCTGCTGCCATCGTTGAAAGGTGAAGTCTTCGAGCCACTTCATGACTTAGAAATGTTCAAGCGCTTTACCATCAATTTCAATACGGTAGTATGGGAAAATGAGGCAGATTTTGCATCCGAATACCTATATGAAATTTCAAAGCCGATCCCGTATAGTTTTGATGAGGACAAGAAAACTGGGATGGTGGCGGATGATAGTTGTTTTGATTATAAAGCATAAGGACTTAACATATGATACGAATGAAAAAACAGAGTTTTCTATTTACGCTAATTTTGAGTGTACTTCCCATGATCTCTTTTGCGCAAGAGGGTGCATGGTCAGGCGATCTTGACATTCAGGGTACGAAGCTGCCATTGGTGTTTCATTTTGATGCTGATGGCTGCACTGTCGACTCTCCTTCTCAGGGGGCAAAGGGTATCAAGGCGAAGAAAAATTTGACATCAGAAGGAAAGATCAAGGTTGAGATTCCGGCCATTGGTGCATATTATGAAGGGTTGATGGTGATGAATATGATTGCCGGCACTTTCACACAAG
>JAGHSE010000231.1 GCA_018066015.1 Candidatus Colivivens equi | reverse complement strand
AACTTAATCTGTGATAGTAGGAACAAGCCCTACGGCACAGATTAAAAAAGAAAAATTCAAGTGTTATTCAGTGCATATGTGATAACAATTACTATGGTTTACGCAAATAAATAATTCACGGATAATTCACGTTACGCCGTAGGCATTAGGAAACTACAAACTTAAATAAGTTGAGAGTTTTTTTAATATTTGTATTTATGTCTGGTTTTTGATTTATGCGATTTGGGCTTCTTTTCAACTATAGGTTCTAAAATAGAGTTGGCTTTGTAATGAAGATATGTACGCACTGAGAATGGGTTGTTAATGTATGGCTGAAGAGTGCCAACTTTGATTTTGAACGAGAGTGTGAAGGCTTCAAGAGCATTACTATATTTTGCTATTATTGCTTTGTTTTCAATAGATATGTCTGCACTTGAGAATACAGATGTGAATAATAACAGCATTTGCGTGGTAAAGTATTCACAAGCCTTAGATATGCGAGATGAGAGAAGTTCGGATGGGGATGTAATGGATTCGGGTGTTAGGATATTGGAGAGTTGATGATGGAAGCGTTCTGAAACTTGGAATATGTCTTTTTCAAAAGAAGATGAAACTGACATAAGCAATTTTGCAAATTCAGGTTGTTGGTTGTATAGATGTTCGTTAACTATTCGAACTAGGTATTGAAAATCGTACTTGAGTTGGGTAAAAGAGAACAATTCGTTGAGCAAAGAGCAGTAATAACTATATTGCATTTCTGCGAGCTTTGTCTGAATTTGAGAGGATTTTGATAGTTCGGACTGGATAAAATTGTTGACATTGACATCGTCAATGATAGAAGTCACCCTAAACGGCATAGTAAGAACAAGTCCATTGAGCGAACGACAACGGCTGAGGGCTACATAAGTTTGTCCGTGAGCAAAGGATTCGTTGATATCTAAGACTGCATGTTCAAATGTGAGTCCTTGACTTTTGTGAACAGTGATAGCCCATGCCAATCTGATAGGAAACTGGGTAAATGTACCATCTGCAACTTCTTCTATTTCGTTTGTCTCGGCATTGATGATGTATTTATTGTTTGTCCATGTAGCTGTATGGAGTTCAACCAAAGTGTTGTCTTCTTTACAAGAAATAAGAACAGCATCGTCATTGAATCCAGTAATAATACCTATTTTCCCGTTATAATAGATATGTTTAGGAGAAGGATCATTGCGTAGGAACATGACTTGTGCCCCTACCCTAAGATGCAGATTGGTATCAGCAGGAAATGCCGATTCTGGGAAATTACCGTCAATGACAGCACGACTCACAATATCGTTTCCTGGTAATGATTTAAGGCGCTGTTCGTTGTAGTCGTTAGCCGTCTTGTTGTGAGTAGTCAGACGAATCCAGTCTTCATCATCAGAAGTGACAAAATTGGGAATGTAACGTGAATTGAGTAAATTAAGAGATGAATCCGTAACACTGTTGTTGCGTATTTCAGCTAATAATGAAATGAATTTATCATCGGTTTGCCGATAAATAGTGGTCAGTTCGATTGTGACATACTGAATTTGTTGGAGAGCTTTGCTTCCAAAAAAATATGGAGTGTCGTAATAAGGTCGTAGTAGTTCCCATTCAGTTTCTTTAGTTACTGGAGCAAGTTGCTGTAGGTCGCCAATCATAAGGAGTTGTACACCCCCAAATGGTTTTCGTCGATCTTTATATTTGCGTAGGACTTCATCAATATTGTCAAGAAGGTCGCACCGAACCATACTAATTTCGTCAATTACAAGAAGGTCAAGAGTACGGAGTATGTTTTTCTTCTCCTTACTCATGCGAAAATGCCGCTTCTCACTATTTTTGTCAGAAAGTCCTGGAATATGAGGTCCAAGAGGTAATTGAAAGAAGGAATGAATGGTCATGCCCTGAGCGTTGATAGCAGCGACACCAGTAGGTGCAACGACAGCCATACGTTTAGGTGGACTAGACTTTAGACTGCGCAGAAAGGTCGTTTTCCCAGTACCAGCTTTGCCAGTAAGGAAGACTGACGTATTTGTTTCCGCAATAAATTTATAGGCAAGACTTAACTCATCACTCATCAGGGAAGAGACCAAAGAGTTTTGAATCTATTTTGTCAGTGATAGACTGAAAGTCCTTCGGATTATTCTGGAAGTCAATATCATCTGCATTGATGATAAGAAGTTTTCCGTCGTAAGAGGAAACCCATTCCTCATACCGGTCATTAAGTCCTTTGAGATAGTCAATCTGCATGCTTTGCTCGTACTCACGTCCGCGTTTCTGAATCTTAGCAATGAGATGAGGAATAGTGGAACGAAGGTAGATGAGTAGGTCAGGTTTTTTGACAAGTGACATCATTAAGTCAAAGAGAGCACAATAGTTATCAAAGTCACGGTCAGTCATATTACCCATAGCATGAATGTTTGGTGCAAATATTTTTGCATCTTCATATATAGTGCGATCCTGGATGATGGTTTCTTCACTTTTAGAAATTTCTACTACATCCTTGAAACGAGTGTTAAGGAAATAAATTTGTAGATTGAATGACCAGCGTTTCATATCTTTATAGAAGTCCTCAAGATAAGGGTTGTAGTCAACAGATTCAAAACGTGGTGTCCAGCCATATCGTTTGGCTAGCATGTTGGTAAGTGTGGTTTTTCCACTGCCAATGTTTCCGGCAATTGCTATGTGCATAAAGGTTTATGGTTTATAGTTTATAGTTTATGATTTATGGGGGATATTGGAGAAGTGCTCAATATGGCACTTGGAGGAGAAGATGTTAGGATTTAGGGATGAGGAATTGTTGTTCAGGAAAGAGACCGAAGAGGTATCCGTCGATTTTGTCGGTGATGGCTTGGAAGTCGCGTGAGTTGTTGAGAAAATCAAGATTGTCAGCATCAACGACAAGTACTTTCCCTGGATATTTGTTGAATATGAAATCATTGTAACGGTCATTAAGACCATTGAGATAATCAATCTGAATACTCTGTTCGTATTCCCTACCCCGTTGTTGTATATGGCTGATGAGATGAGGTACAGATGATTTGAGGTAGATCATAAGGTCAGGAGTCTTTGTAACTTTTGTCATTAGATTGAATAAATTCATGTATGTCTCAAAATCACGGTCAGACATATTTCCTTGAGCCTTGTTGTTGGCAGCAAATACATATACACCTTCAAAAATTGAACGGTCTTGAACTATGACTTTGTCAGTATGATTATTGATTTCAAGAATATCTTTGAATCGTTCTTTAAGAAAATAAACTTCAAGACAAAAAGACCATCTTGCTATGTCATGATAGTAATCCTCAAGATAAGGGTTATATGTAACTGACTCAAATTTAGGAGTCCAACCATAATGCTTAGCAAGCAATGTGGTAAGAGTAGTCTTTCCGCTTCCGATATTTCCTGCAATTGCAATGTGCATGATAAAGGTTTATGGTTTGTGATTTATGGGTGATATTTAAGAAGCGCCAAACTCGGTGCTTGGGATAAGATTAAGGGGTTCGTATCCTGGTTTGCCAAGAAGTGCGAACATATTTTTCTTATATGCTTCAACTCCTGGTTGATTGAAAGGATTAACATTGATGAGCAATCCGCTGATACCACATGCTTTTTCAAAGAAATAAATGAGTTGTCCTAGATTGTATTCGTCAAGTCGAGGAATGGAAATTCGAATATTAGGAACTCCACCATCAATATGTGCAATTTGAGTTCCGAGTTCAGCCATATGGTTAATTTCATCAATGTGCTTATTTGCAAGGAAATTCAATCCATCAAGATTTTCTTCGTCAGAAGGTACTGTAAGATTATATTTAGGCGAGTCAATGCTGATTACAGTCTCAAAGATGGTTCGTTCTCCATCTTGAATCCATTGTCCCATAGAATGTAGGTCAGTACTGAAGTCAACACTTGCTGGGAAAATACCCTTGCCGTCTTTGCCTTCACTCTCGCCATATAGTTGTTTCCACCATTCACTCATAAAATGCAATTTAGGCTGATAATTGACAAGAATCTCAATTTTCTTACCTGAAGCATAAAGAGCATTTCGATAAGCAGCATAAAGAGCACAAGGATTGTTGTTGAAAGGAACAGATGTAGCACATGCCGATTCCATATCTTTTGCACCATTTATCAGAGAAACAATATCAAAACCAGCAACTGCAATTGGGAGTAGTCCGACAGGAGTAAGAACGGAGAAACGCCCACCTACATCATCAGGTATGACAAATGTTTTGTAGCCTTCTTTTTCGGCAGTCATACGTGCAGCACCCTTTACCGCATCAGTAATAGCAACAATTACATTGCGAGCCTCGGATTTACCACGTTGCTGTTCGCATAGAGTCTTTAGAATGCGGAACGTTATAGCAGTTTCAGTAGTGGTGCCACTTTTGCTGATATTGATAATGCCGAAACGCACTCCTTTAAGGTAGCCAATAAGTTCGGCAAGATAGTCTTCACTAATGTTATTTCCTGCAAAAAGGATGCGAGGAGAATCACTAGACTTGAGCCAAGAGAAATTGTCGTCAAGAGCGGAAATTATAGCTTTGGCACCGAGATAACT
The DNA here is from genome assembly GCA_018066015.1 of Candidatus Colivivens equi. Taxonomy (GTDB): domain Bacteria; phylum Bacteroidota; class Bacteroidia; order Bacteroidales; family Bacteroidaceae; genus Colivivens; species Colivivens equi. Next base: position 5,911 of record JAGHSE010000231.1, on the reverse strand, counting down.
ACCACCGATACCAGCAATGACAACAGCATCGCAGTTATCACGAAGATATTGTGCTGTTGAGGTAATTTCAGTGATTAATTCTGATGATATGTTAGAAGGCAGATGTAGCCAACCAAGAAAATCATTACCTGCACAAGTTCCATCCTCCAGAGCTTGCTGAGCAAGCATAGCTGGTGATTGAAATGACTCAATGAGTCCTTGTGCAAGGAATTTTGTAGCATTGTTTAGTTCTAATTTCATTTTAGTAAGTTTATAATGTACCAATTTGGCACTAAGGGTTTAGTTTAGAGAGGTGAGAAGTAGTATATAGAGATGAGGATGAGGACGGAATTAGCGGAAACTGTCACCAAGGATTTTGAATTCAACCTCTGGGGCAATCTTTTCGTATAGGATATTGTAAACAGCATCAAGGATTGGCATATTGACATGATGGTGCTTATTAAGCAGTTTCATACATTTAGTACCATAATAACCTTCAGCAATCATTTCCATTTCAAGTTGAGCAGTTTTGACAGAATAGCCTTGACCGAGCATAGTTCCAAATGTACGATTTCGAGAGAAGTTGGAGTACATTGTCACGAGTAAATCTCCAAGGTAAGCGGATGTAAAGATTGTGCGTTCCTCTTCAGATTCAACAGTCGCTAAGAAGCGATTCATTTCCTGAACTGCATTTGTGACTAAAACAGCTTGGAAATTATCTCCATATTTCAAACCATGACTAATGCCAGCAGCAATAGCATAAACATTTTTGAGAACTGAACCAAATTCAATAGCTTCAATGTCAGTGCTAATGCTTGTGCGTATAAATTTGCTTGACAGCATATTTGCTACAGTTTTGGCATTGTCAATACTCCTACATCCAACTGTAAGATAGCACATACGATCCATTGCCACTTCCTCAGCATGAGAAGGCCCACCAATGACACACATGTGTTCCTCAGGAACGTGATATACTTGTTCAAAGTAGTTTGAGATAGTGATATTGTCATCAGGCACCAAACCTTTGATTGCAGTAACGACCAATTTCTCACGCAAACTAGCTTTGAGCTTTTTAATAGAACCTTTCAAATAAGGAGATGGAGTGACAAAGATGATAGTATCAGAGTTTTCAACAATTTTATTGAGATCAGAATCAAAATGTATTCTCTCAGTATCAAAATGCAGTCCTGTAAGATATGCAGGATTATGTCCGAGTCGTTTGAATTCCTCAATACGATCATCCCTATAGATATGCCAATTAATCGTCTCATTATTCACGAGACAAATCTTTGCAATTGCTGTTGCCCAACTACCTCCACCAACTACAGCAACACGGCCACAATGAGTGAAATTCATATTGATATAGTTTCAATTGATGATAATAATTACGATTCTTCTTCAACAACCACTTTACGCGGTTTCATTTGAGGGAAGAAAAGCACTTCTTGAATTTGAGTCTGTCCAGTCATAAGCATAACTAGTCGGTCAATGCCAATACCTATTCCACTTGTAGGAGGCATACCATATTGTAGAGCACGAAGGAAGTCTTGGTCAATAATCATAGCTTCGTCATCCCCCTTGTCAGCAAGACGCATCTGTTCCTTGAAGCGTTCTTCTTGATCAATAGGGTCATTGAGTTCACTATACGCATTTGCCACTTCTTTACCATTAACCATCAGTTCAAAACGTTCCGTGAGGCCTGGCTTACTTCTATGCATTTTAGTAAGAGGAGACATTTCAACAGGATAGTCAGTGATAAATGTTGGCTGAATGAAGGTACCCTCGCAAGTCTCACCGAAAATTTCGTCGATGAGTTTTCCCTTACCCATTGAAGCCTCAACTTCGACACCATATTTTTTAGCGACATCACGAATTTCATCTTCGTTCATGTCTGTCAAATCATAACCAGTCTTTTCTTTGATAGCATCAAGAATAGGCAGACGACGGAATGGGGCCTTGAAAGAGATGACCTTGCCGTTGACTTCAGATTCAGGCTTGCCATTAACAGCAATACAAATAGTCTCAAGTAGATGTTCAGTAAATGACATCATCCAATTGTAGTCTTTATATTGTACATACAATTCCATACAAGTAAACTCTGGATTATGGTTGCGGTCCATACCTTCGTTACGGAAATTCTTGCCAATTTCGTAAACACCTTCAAATCCACCTACAATAAGGCGCTTTAAGTATAATTCAGTAGCGATACGCATGTAGAGGTCAATATCAAGAGAATTGTGATGAGTGATAAAAGGACGAGCACTTGCACCACCAGCAATAGACTGAAGGATAGGAGTTTCAACCTCAGTGTATCCAGCTTCATCAAGAACTTTTCTCATAGTTTTTATGACCTTCGTCCTCTTTTCAAAAGTTTCTTTTACACCTTCATTAACAATGAGGTCAACATAACGTTGGCGATAACGAAGTTCAGGGTCCTCGAATGCGTCATAAGCCACACCATCCTTATATTTTACGATAGGAAGGGGACGAAGACTCTTAGAAAGCAAAGTGATTTCTTGTGCATGCACACTAATCTGACCTGTCTGAGTGCGGAAGACAAAACCTTTGATTCCGATAAAATCACCTAAGTCAAGTAATTTTTTGAAAACGACATTGTACATGTCTTTGTTTTCATCCGGACAGATATCGTCACGAGTAATATAAACTTGGATTCTCCCTTTTGAGTCTTTTAATTCAATGAAAGATGCTTTACCCATTATTCTGCGACTCATCATACGTCCGGCTATGATAACCTCGCGTTTAGTTTCATCTTCATCATTAAATTCAGCTACAATATCTGTGGAATAAGCATTAACGGGAAATTCCTGAGCTGGATAAGGATTGATGCCCATATCCTTAATGGCTTGCAGATTTTGTCTGCGAAACACTTCTTGTTCACTAAGTTCAGTCATGATTTTTATATTATTATAATTTAGTTTTCTCTTATTAACAGCACATTTATGTTGCAAAGTTAATAAAATTTAACGAAAACAAAAACGAAAACAAAAGTATTTACTAACTTTGCGAGGCAAAATATGAAATAATGACACCTGATATAATAAAAGTTGCAATAAATAAATATTGCCAAGAAAAACATATAGAAGGATTATCTTTGAAGACGGTGATGTTTGACATGGATGGAGTGTTATTTGACTCTATGCCATATCATGCCCAAAGCTGGCACAGAGCAATGGCTGATTTTGGTTTGAATCTACCTGTAGAAGAAGCTTTCATGCATGAGGGGCGTACAGGTGCAGGTACAATAGGTATAGTGACTCGTCGTCAATTTAATAGAGAAGCAACAGAAGAAGAGTGTAAGGCGATATATCAACGCAAGAGTCAATACTTCAATGAAATATCAGAGACAAAACGTATGCCATTTGCCTATGAAACGGTTAAAGCGGTCAAAGAATGTGGAATAGTTCCAATAGTCGTTACTGGTTCAGGTCAAGCGAGTTTGTTGGGAAAATTGGAACGAAATTTTCCTGGACTTTTTAAGTCAGAGTGGATGGTATGTGCCAAGGACGTGAAATTAGGCAAGCCTAATCCAGAACCCTACTTGATGGGAATGAAAAAATCAGGCATAGCACATGAATGGGAAACAATGGTTGTAGAGAATGCCCCATTAGGCATTGAAGCAGGTCATAAATCTGGATGTTTTGTCGTAGCAGTAAATACAGGTCCCCTACCCGATGAGATGCTTATGAAGGCTGGTGCAAACCTATTATTTCATAGCATGAAGGAATTGAGTGAATGGATAAATTATATTTCTAACTTGTCTTTGAAATTATAATATAATGTGTTTAGTGTAATGATGGAAAAAATAATAATATAGTATCCATCTTGCATGAGGGCATTCATTGTGTGTTTATAAGACGTAGTATCGGCAAGAGTTTTAGAAATCATTTCCCCACCACCACCAAAGACAAGAACACAGAATACAATAGCATAGCACAACCATTGAGAGATGTGATTCCAAGATAAAATAGGCTCAGGAATTTTCTGAAATATTTCATCAGTAAACCCATCATCGTGAATATCTTGTTTTGTTGATTTTAGAAATTGGTCAACTAAAATATTGTCCTTATCTTCCATAATTGTTTTTTCTTAAGAATTCTGCCATTTTTGTACGTCCGCGTCGTATATGAGATTTGATTGTATTCTCATTAAGTTGAGTGATTTTAGCTATTGACTTTGTAGGCTGATCTTCAACAAGCGCCAAGGTTACACAAATTTTTTCAATATCCGATAATAATTGCATTGCTTTATAGAGGTCAGACTTGAGACTGATATCAATTTCGTAGTTTTGAGAGTTCAAGCAAACAGAATCAATATCTTCAAAAATATGATGGCTACGTTTGTAATCATAGAATACATTATATGCTATACGATATAGCCAAGTCTTAGTTCCCGAAAGATGTTTAAAGCTATTCCAATGAGTGTATGCCTTAAGGAATGTTTCTTGAGCAAGATCATCGCTAAGCATCTTGTCGCCAAGAGTCAGGTTAAGGAATAATCGGCGAATGGGAGCCTGATATTCCTTAACCACTTTCTCAAAAGACAGTAATCCTATCATGTGTAATGCTTAATGAAATGTGTGTGCGTGAGAGATAAAGTTCTCAGTTTAGTTTGTAGAGTTGTTTACTGTGCTATCTTGAGTTTTTTCTGGCTCATTATTATCTGGAGTATGATTAGAGTTCACTTCTGCATCAGATATGGAATCTTTAGTGCGTTTGCTTTTAAGTATTTGACTAATACCATATCCTAAGAGAATCAAACCGCCAATAACGAATATTGAAGGCCAATTGTATGCGACACAGACGAGTGTTATGATACCTCCAATAATTGTATTGGTTATTCCTTTATCATACTGAACGTTATCAATAATGATTTTTGTTGAAGTCTTTTCTTGTTTGCTGTTAGTTGTTCTATATACTACTTTTTGAGTTGTCTCTTTATTAAAGAAAGAACTTACGTCCTGGCCATTTTCAGCAAGAATTTTGATGAGTTCATTCTTTTCATGTTGTTTGTTGCGTTTGTACTTGAGAATTAACCACAAGATAAGTATCGGAAGAAGAACCATAGTAATACCAGGAAGGATAATGAAAATACATATTATTGCCAATATTTCGGTAAGCGTATCTTCAGAAAAATCAAACACATTCCAGAAAGGTCCATGACGGTCACAACCTTCCTCTTTTTCTTCGAACTCATCTTCATCATCAAATATTTCTGTACTTTCTACGGTGGTATCAATACTTGCTACAGCCTCTTCAACTATTTCCTTTACAGTGTCAGGATTAACATTATCAACTTGAGCCTTAATGCCTTTTTTATTAATTGATACACTGATTTTCGCTGGTTTTGATTTTTTTTGAGGTGATTTAGCAGAAACTACTGTATCGGCAGTAGTTGCGGTTTTTACAGAATCCAAAGTTTCTTCGGCTAATGATGGCAACATTGTTGCTATCAAGATTGCAATGAATAAAATTCGCTTCATAATCATATTATTTTAATGTTTTATGTGTTAGACGTGATTTGAGAAATAAAAGTTGCAAAGGCGTGCAAATTAATTATTCTTTTTATCTCACGCAGAGGCTTGCTTTGCAAGTTGTTCCAAGGAGCCTCGCTCTTTCCCTTCAATGATGATGACTATCTGTTATTTGCACGCAAAATATTCTTTTTTCCTTCATTGGATTAGGACTCTTTGCGTCTCTCTGCTACCTCTGCAAAGACTCAGAGTACATCTGCGATGTACTGAGATTCACAGGGTAGCATAGTGTAGAAATTTTCAACGAACCGAATGCAGAGCCAAACTTGTTTGAACTATGCTGAGGTGAGGCTGAAAATGCAGGAACTGATACTTGTTTTATACAAATATGCTACACTGTGGAGCAGAACAACAAAGTTGTCTGAGTCGCCTCTGCGTGAG
>JAGHSE010000319.1 GCA_018066015.1 Candidatus Colivivens equi | reverse complement strand
TTTATGGCTAAAAATACAAAAAAGAATATTCAAGTTGAAATAGAAAAGAAACATACATCACACAAATTTGAGATAAAGACCTCATGGTTACCTCTGTTTTTTTGTGTGGCATTTTTAGAGTTTTCATATATTTTACTTGTAGTTAAAAATAGTGATTATCTATGGAGTATTCAAGATAGATCAATATTTATTGACAACGATGAATTCTTCAAAGAGAAAATGGCGCTTCCTGGTGGTTTTATAGTATGGATTGGATGCTATTTGGCTCAATTCTTCTATTATCCACCCCTTGGTGCTACTATTTTGATGGTAATATGGTTGCTCAGTTTTTTTGCAACCATGAAAGCTTTTAGATTGAAAGGAGCCTGGTCGGTGTTGGCTTTAGTTCCTGTTTTGGCTTTATTAGCTAGTACAATTGATATTGGTTATTGGTTGTATTACATGAAGATTTCAGGTTATTGGTTTAAGGAAAGTATTGGATACCTTCTTACAATCGTGATGATACTAGCATTTCAGTATGCGGGTAGTACTCAAAAGTCTTCTGTCGCTCCAAAATGGCTGGTTTGTTATGACAAGTGGATAAGACCTGTTATTGTATTATGCATGATGATTATTGGATATCCTCTCTTAGGATGGTGGGCTATACTTGGCACAATCATCATGATAATACTCGCTATTAAACAGTCACCAATGGGGGAGAACGATTCGCAAAAAGTCGTTGTTTTAGAAAAAACCATTACAATAATTGTAGCATTAGCATGTATAATTCTTGTTCCGTGGGCTGAATACTACAATTATAGCGAATTCCGAATTGAGGATGCGTGGACAATAGGTTTTCCTTTATTCCAAAGTTATACATATACCTCTCTATTACTTAGTGTACCTTTTGTCGCAATCGTAGGTATTTTGATTCTTTTAGCACTTTTCCCACCAAGTTCCAGTGATAAAAAAAATGCCTCTGTAGGCGAATTGATAGCAGCTGGTATTTTGATGGTTGCATGTGGATATTTTGTGTGCAAAGCTAATTTTACTGATGCTAATTATCATACAGAATTGAGAATGCACAAGGCTGCTTCTGAATTTAATTGGACTGAAGTCCTAAATGAAGCTCGTGATGTGGAAGGTGAACCAACCAGAGAAATTGTTCTTTTGAAGAATATTGCACTACTGAATAGAGGTGAATTTGGTGAAAAATTTACTTCTTACAACAACGGAGGAGTTCCACCAACAGTATTTGATTCGCTTGATGTGCATTTGGTACAGACATGTGGTCCGCTTCTCTATTTAAATTATGGAAAAACGAATTATGCTACTCGCTGGAGTATTGAAAATGAAGTAGAATATGGTATGTCTGTTACAGGTGTCAAGACATTAGTGCTTGCTTCAATTATTTCTAACGAAATGGATAATGCCCGTAAATATATAGATATTCTTAAATCAACAAAATTTCATAAACAGTGGGCAGCAAAATACGAACCACTAATCAATGATACCACACTCATTTATAATAAAAATAAATATCCCGAATTGGCTTTTTCTAAATCTGTATATGACAATTGCGGTACTGTACTTGATGGTGATGACGGATATGTTGAAATGTACCTTTTGAATTATTTCAGTCACACATTTAAGAAAAATGCCAGTAAAGAACTGAATGAAACCTGTTTGGCGTTTGCATGTATATGTAAGGATATCCAACTCTTCTGGCAAAATTTCTTTATATATGCACAGATGCATCAAGGCGAAGAAATGCCAAGAATATATCAAGAAGCTGCTTATCTATATGGACATCTTGAAAAAGAAGTAGATATCAGTGGAATGCCTTTTGATGAAGATGTAGTTGTAAGATATAACGCATTCCAGAATATGACTCAGACATTGTTACAACAAGGTATGGATGGTGAGCAACTGGCATCAGCCATGAAAACTGCATATGGGGATAATTTCTGGTGGTTTTATTTCTTCTGCCGAGATGTTAAGAGCTATTGATTTATTTTATCAATTAGTGCGTTTTTATGAATAGTAAGCTATTAATATAGATAAGTATGGAAAAAATTAAATATTTAGTAGTGTTGTTGTTGGCTGTTTGCATGATTGGGTGTTCAAATAATCACCCTGAAGTACCTGCTAACTATGTTTCAAATGATAGGGTACCTAATATATTCCCAGAATATACGGAAGTGACTATTCCTGCAAATATTGCCCCTATGAACTTTGCTGTAAGGGAGGTTGGTGATAATTGTGTCGCAAGATTTTCATGTAAAGGACGTGAGTTAACTTATGGTGATGGAAAAAATGTGATTATTGATGAAGATGAGTGGAAGGACTTGTTAGCAGAGGCAAAGGGTGGTGAGATAAAGGTAGAAGTATTTGTTCATGAAAAAGATGGTTGGAAAGCTTATAAACCATTTAAAATGTACGTCGCTGAAGAAGATATTGACCCATACATCTCGTATCGTCTCATTAAACCATCGTATGTAGCATATGAAATGCTTAGTATGAATCAGCGAAACATTACTAACTTTGAGGAAAAGGATATCTACAATAACAAACTTGTACAGACAGAGGCAGTTGGTCAGTGTGTAAATTGCCATTCGTATAGGAATTTCAAAACTGATAATATGCAATTTCATATGCGCCAGGGGTTTGGTGGCACAATGATTGTATATAATAACTCTATAAAGAAAATTGACCTGAAAACAGACTCTACTATTAGTGCTGGTGTATATCCTGCATGGCATCCTACTGAAGATGTTATTGCGTATTCTACAAATAAAACAGGACAGTCATTCCATACTAAAGATAAGGCTAAGATTGAGGTGAAAGATACTGAGAGTGATTTAATCTTGTATGATGTCAAGACTGATGAGGTTAGTAATATATCTTGCCTAAAAGATGAATTAGAAGTATTCCCTACATGGGATGCAGATGGTAATTATTTGTATTTCTGTTCTGCTCATTGGGAATATCTTGACACAATTTCACATGAATCGGAAATAATGCATAGATATAATGAAGTATTATATAATTTATACAGAAAGTCATTTAATGCCAAGACTCATGAATTTGGTCCAGTAGAATTGGTCTATGATGCTGCTTCCAAACATCGTAGTGTATCGTTACCGAGAGTTAGTCCAGATAATAAATACATGCTTTTTGCCGAAGGTGATTTTGGTTGTTTCCACGTATGGCACCCTCATGCTGATATTTATATTATGGATATGGCAACCCAAGAAGTTAGAAAGGTCGAAAATATTAACAGCTCTGAAAGTGAAAGTTATCCTACATGGTCAAGTAATGGAAGATGGATTATGTTTGGTAGCAGACGCGATGATGGAAACTTTACACGAGCTTACATTGCATATTTTGATAAGCATGGTAATGCTCATAAGGCATTTGAGTTACCTCAGAAGGATCCAAATTTCTATACATTCCAAGGCAGAAGTTATAATCGTCCTGAATTTATGATTGAACCAGTGCTCATTACACCTCAAGAATTTGCGGAAGTGGCTAAACAAGAACCAATACATGCCACGTTCAAGAGTACAAAAGTGTCAAGTAATATTGATGGTAGTACAGGAGCTTCTATTCAGCAGATCAATAAATAGTAGGTTACACTGCTACTATAAAATATGTAATAATAATTTGGATTAAGCCGAAAGGCAGTGAAGCAAATACAAATAATAGTCACGGTCGTATTTACGTTACTGGCAATAATAATGTTGCCAGTAATGAATTATTCATATCTGTATGCAGTACAGGAACATTCGTTGTTTATAAGTGGGCATACATTTATGATGGAGAAATTATCTGTTCCTGGAGGGCTCTTGGAATGGATTGGATGCTATTGTACTCAATTTTTCTATTATCCGTGGCTTGGTAGTGCGATGTTGATTATTATTTGGTTGACTAGTCTGTGTGTTACGGCTAAGACATTTCACTTAAATGGCATAGGATTCTGCGTAGGTTTGATTCCGATATGTGCCTTACTTTGCTCTATCATTGATTTAGGTTATTGGTTATATTATATTAATAATTTAGGTTATTGGTTTAGTGAAAGCATTGGATATTTGATACTGATAATAAGTGTTTTTGTGTTTTCGAAGTTAGTAGAGAAAACTCACAGACTGCAAGAAGGCGAAGAACGTTGGAGGGATATTTTCTATTTAGGTTGTAGTAGTGGATTTTTGGTGGTGTGGAGCATATTGGGATATATTGCTTTTGGATGGTGGGGACTTCTTGGAAGTCTTGTTATGGGAATTAAAGAAACATCAACAAAACCATCACCATATGTAAGTCTTTGGATTCTTCCTTCATTAGCTTGCGTATGTGTAGTACCATCAATCTTATACCAATTTTATACACATTTCAGATTTGACCATGCCTGGTTTGTAGGATTCCCTATATTCCAACAAGGTAATTTTGTAGATTGGAAATTAAGTGTCCCATTTTTTGTTATCATCGCTTTTGTTTTAACAATGGCTATTATTAGTCGTTGGCATTGCATGGAGAATAGTATTTGTAAAAAGAAATCAGCGAGATTTGTTACCTTATGTGTGTTCTTGGGTATATGTATTATTATTCCTTTGAATTGTAATTTCAGTGACGAGAATTTTCATAGTGAATTGAGATTGTATAGAGCTGTTGAGGAGTGTAGATGGCAAGATGTTATAGATGAATTTGAAGAACATCAAGATTCACCTACTCAGCAGATGGTAATGTGTAAGAATCTAGCTTTAATTAATCTGGGGCTGCTAGGTGAAAAGATGTTTGCTTTGAATAATAATGGCGTGGTACCTAATAGTGGCAAGTTGAAGGTGAGTATGATTGTTACGGCTGGCTCGTTATTATATTATTATAATGGACTTGTAAATTATGCTTATAGATGGGCTATTGAAAATGAAGTCAAACACGGATTGTCTGTAAAACAATTAAAAATGTTGGCTAGGTGTGCTGTATGGAAGGATGAAGTGGCATTAGCTATGAAGTATATTACAATGTTGCGTTCAACTACTTTTTATAAGAAATGGGCAAAACAACGTGAAAAAATGATTGCTAATATTAGCGACTATAGAGACAATCCCGAATATAATGCAGTTTCACCATTGGAAATAAGTGGAGATGGAGAATTAGATATTGATAATGGACAATGTATGGAATATATAATCAGCAATTATGCATATTTGATTCCTCAAAATCTGGTTCAGTGCGAAGTCGCTGTATGTTATGCTATGATGCTGAAAGATGATGAACTAATCAAATATCAACTTGAAAATTACTATTCAAGACATTCTATTGAAAATGTACCAAAACATATCTTGGAGATAGTAGATATTTATAATGAAAATCATACAGTAGGTTATCAGAAATTTATTTTGGATTATCAAACAAAATTAGGGAAAGGTCACACATTGGGAGAGGTAGGTAAAACTCTAAAACCATTATATAGGACTACATATTGGTGGTATTACTATTTTGTAAATGATTTCGCAACATATTGATATGAAACAACTTTTTACATATATAATCGTTCTTATCTGTTATGTTGCTCAGTGTAATATAGCTTTAGCCCAAGGAAAGGCTGAAGACTATAAACGTGCTTGGAATCAGTGGAGAGTATATTCTGGTAAGGTTAAGAATATGGACGTAAAACCACGGGCAATTGGTAATACGCATAAATTCAGTTATACTTTACAAAATGCAGATTCAATAGTGCTATATGTTATTGATGCGGATTCAAATGCAGTAACAACTATTCCTCAAGGTAATAATGATAATCAGTTTCTGAGAAGAAATAGGAACGGAAGAAGAATGTTTGCAGAAAGAAATCGATTTCTCCATGATGATAAAAAGCCTACTTGGCATCAAGTGCAACATTATTGGATGGAAGTTGATCCTGAAAACGATGAATGTGGTGAGACTTATCTAAAAGATAGTTTGATACTTTCGTGGAAAGATAATAATTTGTGGATTGGGGATAGGCAACTTACCATAGATGGTGTAGATACTTTTTACTATTCTATTCATGCAAGATTATCTCCTGATGGAAATTATCTCGCAACAACAAAAATAAAACCTGCACCTCGACACCTTATTAAATATATAGAGGCATCACCTCAAAATCAGGTTCAACCAAAATACAGTGAATTGCAATATACAAAACCAGGAGATTCACTAAATTATCGTGTTCCTGTTATTATTGAACTAAGTTCTGGCAGAGTGAGTGTACCTTCTACAAAGTTGTTTCAAAATCAATATGAAGTTAGTGCACCTTGGTGGGATAATGATAGTAAACATGTTACATTTGAGTTCAATGAGAGAGGACATAAAACTTACAGGGTTTTAGAGATGGATCTTATAGGAAATGTTCGAACGCTTATTGAGGAAACAAGTAGTAAATATGTGGCTTATAGCAGAAACTATCGTCATGATTTCAAAGACGGGAAACATATATTGTGGAAAAGCGACAGAGATAATCATGCCCATCTATATCTTTATGATTGTCAAAATACAGATAAGTGTGAGCAAATTACAAAGGGTGATTTTTGGGTGAGAGATGTTATTGAAGTTGACGAAGAACGTGGTATTATTTGGTTTTCTGCAAATGGAATGAACAAGGATGAGGACCCATATTTCATTCATTATTATAGAATCAATATAGACGGAACCGGATAACCGAACTGACTCCAGGAAACGGAACGCACAAGGCGGTTTTCAGTCGTGACATGGAATATTTGATAGATACATATTCTTCTGTGGAACATCCACCAGTAACTGTATTGCGCTCAGGTTTAGACGGACATTTGATAAACGAAATAGCAAAGTCAGATATAAGTGAACTGAAACGAACAGGTTGGAAAGCTCCTGAAGTATTTGTGGCAAAGGGACGTGATGGTAAAACTGATATATGGGGACTGATTGTTCGTCCTTCAAATTTTAATCCTAAAAAGAAGTATCCAGTAATAGAATATATATACGCAGGTCCTGGAGGACAGTATGTCCCTAAATCGTTCTCTACGTGGTATGGTAATTTGTCTGATATAGCTGAACTGGGATTCATTGTAGTGCAATTAGATGCAATGGGAACATCATTTCGTACTAAGGAATTTGAGGAAGTTTGTTATAAGAACCTCAAGGATGCAGGTTTTCCTGATAGAATTGAATGGATAAAGTCTGCTGCTAAGAAATATAAGCAGATGGATATTGACCGTATGGGTATATATGGATGTTCTGCAGGTGGTCAGGAGGCTTTAGGGGCTTTGTTGTTTTATGGTGATTTTTATAAAGTGGCGTATTCTGCCAGTGGTTGTCATGATAACAGAATGGATAAAATATGGTGGAATGAACAATGGATGGGGATAGTAGATAGTAGTTATGTCGCTTCTTCTAATGTTGAAAATGCCTCAAAGTTGAAAGGAAAATTGATGCTTGTAGTAGGAGGTATGGACGACAATGTAGATCCTGCATCAACATTGCAGGTAGTAAGTGCTTTGCAAAAGGCTAACAAAGATTTTGAATTAGTCTATTTGCCAAGTGCAAAACATACAATGGGGGAATCATATGGTGAACATAAACGTTATGATTTCTTTGTGAAAAATCTTTTAGGTGTAGAACCACCTTTATGGGATGTTTTCGAAAAAAAATAACAATAATAAAAAAGGTAAAAAGTAAAAAATGGATGGTCATAACAGTCCTAGGGAATTAGGAACGGAAAAAATCAGTACGTTGTTGATGAGGTATTCTCTTCCTGCCATAATCGCAATGACAGCATCTTCATTATACAATATGGTGGATAGTATGTTCATTGGACATATTGGCGGTGGTATTGGAAAGTACGCATTGTCAGGACTGACAATTACATTTCCATTGATGAATTTAAGCGCAGCAGTCGGTGCTATGGTTGGAGTGGGCGCTTCTACTATGTTGTCCGTCAGATTAGGGCAAAAAGACTACTCAAGCGCAGATAAGATATTCGGCAACTGTTTTGTGCTAAAGATTATCACTGGTATCTTGTTTATGTTGATTTGCTTTGCATTTCTCACTCCGATACTTCAATTTTTTGGTGCATCTGAAGTAACGTTGCCATATGCTACTGAATATATGACAATAATACTTGCTGGTAATGTAATCACTCATATGTATTTTGGGCAAAATGCATTGTTGAGATCAATTGGGAAACCAGTTTTTTCAATGGTGTGTACAATAGTCACGGTTATTCTAAATGCTATTCTTGACCCAATATTCATTTTTACACTTGACATGGGTATTAAGGGAGCCGCAATTGCAACTGTTTTGTCTCAAGCAGTAAGTATGTGTATCCAGTTGAAGATTTTTTCTAACCCCAATGAGATTGTTCATTTCAAACGAGGAATATACGGATTAAAAAAACGAATAGTTGGAGATATTCTTTCTGTAGGTATGGCACCATTCTTGATGAACTGTTGTTCTTGTATAGTGGTGGTTTTTGTCAATAAAGGTCTCGTAGCTTATGGTGGAGACTTGGCTGTGGCTGCGTATGGTATAGTTAATAGGATAGGATTCATTTTTGCGATGATTGTAATGGGACTCAATCAAGGAATGCAACCTATTGCTGGATATAATTATGGCGCACAATTGATTGATAGACTGATGAAGGTTTATTATTACACTATGGGATTAGCAACAATAGTGTGTTGTATTGCGTTTGTGGTAGGTGAATTCTTTCCTGAAATGTGTGTCAGAATATTCAATGAAGACCAAGATTTAATGGATATCGCATTGCCTGCAATGCGTTTATATATGTGTACTTTCCCAATAATTGGATTCCAAATGGTAACTACCAATTTCTTTCAAAGTATAGGAAAAGCGAAAATTAGTATTTTCCTCTCTCTTACTCGTCAACTTATCTTTTTGGTGCCAGGATTGATAATCCTTCCTCGTATTTATCAATTATTCGGAATATGGTACGCAATTCCTCTTTCCGATTTATTGGCTTCAATTATGACAGCGATAGTGTTTTTTGTTTATAGAAATAAATTCCATCAAATATGAACGATATTTTTTCCATTACCATCGGCCGCGAAATAGGAAGTGGTGGCAACGAGATAGCTCAAATATTAGCATCGCGTCTAGATTGTGTGTTGTACGATAAACAGATTCTTGCTCTTGCAGCTAAAGAAAGTGGGTTCAGTGAAAAATTATTTGAAAGACATGATGAGCGTCATGGGTGGTTACATAATCTAATATTTAATAAAGTACCAATCATTGGACATGCCAACTATTATAGTGAAGGTATCACTCAAGGTTCGTTGTTTCAATTTCAAAGTGATGTGATTCGTAAAGAATCTGCTGAAAAACGATGTATATTCATTGGCAGATGTGCTGATTATATACTTCGAGATAAGCCTAACAACCTTAATGTGTTTATCTATGCCGACATGGAGTTTAAAGTCAAGAATATCATGCAACGTAAACAGTGTGATGAAGAGTCAGCAAGAAGGATAATTCGTGAGGGTGAGCGAATAAGGTCTGAATTTTATGATTATTATACAGGTCAGAAGTGGGGAGATAAACAATATTACGATATATGTATTAATTCAACCGAGATAGGCACTCAGGCTTGTGCTGAGTATATAATACAATTTGCTAAACGATTTCTAAAAATAGATTAATATATAATGAAACCATCTCCTTACATAGCCATTATTCCAATTATTCTACTCATTGGGTTGATTTCTCTAACAGTAAGCATTTTTGGTGCAAATTCAATAGATGGTGGAAGTCAAATCAGTATGCTCTTTGCGGCTGCTTGTGCTGCAACGTTGTCAATGTCAATATATAAAATGCCTTGGAAGATTATAGAACAGGGTATTTGTAAATCTATAGGTAATACATCGTCTGCAATTATAATATTGTTATTAATAGGCATGATATCTGGAACATGGATGATAAGTGGAATTATCCCCACATGTATATATTATGGAGTGCAGATTGTCAGTCCTCAGATGTTTTTGGTAAGTTGTTGCCTTATCAGTGCAATAATGTCTGTCATGACGGGTAGTTCGTGGACGACTATTGCTACAATAGGTGTTGCTTTGCTTGGTATTGGTCATGCTCTAGGTATTTCTTCGGCTTGGGCGGCAGGAGCAATTATCTCAGGGGCTTATTTCGGTGACAAAATTTCTCCACTTTCAGATACTACTGTCTTGGCATCATCTACCTCTGAAGTCACTCTGTTCTCGCATATTCAATATATGCTCCTTACAACCATACCTTCATTTGTGTTAGGACTCATCATTTTTCTTATTGCCGGATTTACAAGTTTCAATGACAATGCTGTAATGATTGATGAAGTAACTCAAGGGTTGAGTGCAACATTTAATATATCAGGATGGGTAATGATAGTGCCTATTATTGTTGGTGTAATGATTGTTCGTAAAGTTCCAGCTCTTATTACACTACTTGTAGCATCAATACTCGCTATCATAGCATCCATCATCGTACAACCTGATGTCCTTTTCAATATAGGTGAAGGTAATATGGTTAAAGGAATAATGTTGACATGTTTTGGACATACTCAGTTAGATACGGGGAGTGTCGTACTTAACGACTTAATATCCACTAACGGTATGTCTGGAATGCTCAATACAATTTGGTTGATTCTTTGTGCTTTGACATTTGGGGGCGTTATGATGTCAACAGGGATGATTCAGAGTATTACCAGTGTTATCATCAAATGGGTTAGAGGACGAGTATCCCTTGTTTCTTCAACTGTTTTTACCGGTCTGCTTGCAAATATAGTAACAAGTGATCAATATCTTTCTATTATCATTACAGCAAGTATGTTTAAGGGCGCATACAAAAAATTAGGTTTTGAAGGACGTCTGTTATCACGTACTACTGAGGATGCTGTAACAGTTACCTCGGTGCTTATTCCATGGAATTCATGTGGACTAACGCAGGCAACAATCCTTGGAGTTCCAACTATCGCTTATATGCCGTATTGTTTTTTCAATTACATAAGTCCGCTTATGAGCATTTTTGTGGCAATTATTGGGTGGAACATCAAGAAGGTAACATTAAATCAAATTCAAGGCAATCACAAATAAATATGAAACGAATAGGATTACTCTCAGATACACATGGCTATTGGGATGACCGTTATGAAAAGTATTTTTCTGAATGTGATGAAATATGGCATGCGGGAGATATCGGCTCCTATGATGTAGCGCAGCGCCTTTCTCAAATCAAACCCCTGAGAGCTGTGTTTGGAAATATTGATGGCTATGATGTACGTTCGGTATATACAGAAAAATATCGATTTAAATGTGAAGATGTAGATGTACTTATTAAACATATTGGTGGGTATCCTGGACATTATGATCCATCTATCAAGGGAACACTTTATACACGTCCTCCGCAGTTGTTTATTTCAGGACATAGTCATATTCTGAAGGTAATGTATGATAAGACCTTGAATCTTTTACATATCAATCCTGGCGCAGCAGGAATTTATGGATTTCATAAACAAAGAACGTTAGTACGTTTCACTATTGATAAATGTGAAATAAAAGACTTAGAGGTGATAGAGTTGGGCGAAAAGCTATAGTGGGCGTAAGCAATTGGTGAAGTGCAATAATCAATAATTAAAAAATATAATTTTTATTTTGTATTTTTGAAGGTTTGCATTATCTTTGCAGTTTGAATAAATGTGACATATAGAATGGACAATATAATAGGGAAGATTATAACTTGTGGGCTGAAAATAGTCGAATATTGCAAAATTGGTTTACAATATTTGTTCTTATTTTGTGTATGGTGTATAAAGAAGATTATTGTTTTTTGCATATGGGTGAAGCCATATATACATAAAGGTTGGTTATATACCAAACAATATGCTAAGATAGGATTTCAATTATGTGTTTTAGCTTTTAATACATCTAAGCGCTATATTATCTTATGGTTTAGGCAAGCATTAGGACTTAGTAAGCAAGGCATAGTTAAAACTGAGGCATGGATGTCTGAAAAACGTGCTGAGCTAGATGACTTTCGTAAAAACAAAGGCGTGAAAGGTCTTATTACAGACGCAAAAGCCAGAGTTGATGACTATATAAATGATGAAAACAATAATTCAGAACCTATTATTGAGGAAAGAATTGAAGATGAGAAAATAAATTCTTCCAAGGGGGGAAAGGCTCTTGCTAAAATAGAAAATATCTTAAAAGAAATTGTTGAATGAATCGTAGGTATTTATTATTACTGATTTTTGCATGTGTTTCACTCACAATGTCTGCAGTGCTCAAGGAACATGATTTACCCAAGACACTGAGTGTGTTGAAACTAGAATTAAAACATAGTTTCGATCAGCAAAAAATCATGTTGTTGCAGTTTGAACAACAAAGTGCAGATCAGCATGCAGCTCTTATGAAATATGTGAAGCAAAGTGAACAAATCAGCTTGATTTTATATTCACAAAAGTCAGACTTTACTTTTGATATTGCGTATGCATGTCAAGAGGCTACTAATCTATATCATAAGTTGCATAGTAATACCTTGCCATACGATAGAATCAAGACAACATTATTGCGCGAGATTGCTAGATATGATAGTTTGGTCGCTGCTCTCAAAGCACTGCCACCAGCTATTAAGGATACTAAAAAGAATAAACTTACAGCAGTTGATTCTATTACATTAAATATCATTACTGACTCGGTCGCTTTATCCAAGGCACAAGCATTGAATATAGAACCCCTGCCACAATCTATTCTTAGTGAGGATGAAGATGAAGAAGATGATAAGGATAGTGGGTTGTTTATCTTGTCGGAAACAGAACAGGCAGACAGAAAAGAGTGTCTTAGCTATGCAGTATCCATAAGAGACAATCTTAAGAATTTTCTAGAGTCTTTAGAGGAGGATAGTTACTATTATAGTGTGGTGTCAGATAAAGTTTCGCAAATGAATGACTATGCTCAGTCGCGTTATAAAGAATTACAATCAAGTATTTTTTCTAACAATGGAAGAAACTATTTTTCAGTATTAGCATCATTGCCACGCCAATTTGAACATGCAAAGAATGACTTCTATGACAAATATCAGCCACTGAGTGATGAAAAGGAACTACGTTCAGAGTGGAGAGGTCCTATAGTCTTGGGAGTTAGTTTCTTTATGGTAATATATATATTGTTTGCTGCATTGATTAGCAATATTATATTGAAGGGCATACCAGCCATTGTAAGACGCATTGCTCCTAAATTCTCTAAGAAATTCAGCAGTAAATTCAAACATATTATAGCCCCTTATGATTATAAGAAAAAACGCCCAACTTTCACATTAGCGTTAGGTGTCTTGATTTTTGCAATAGTAATTATGATAATCAAAGGCTACATCAACAAGAATATATTTGTGATGGCTGCTGACCTCATGATTAATTTTGCTTGGCTCATAGAAGCTATACTTATTTCATTACTTATTCGTCTTAATGCAAATAATATTCAGCAGGGAGTCAAAATATATATGCCGTTCCTATGGATGGCACTCACTATCATCTTTTTCCGTATTATTTTGATACCTAATAATATAATAGGTCTCATTTGCCCACCTATTTTGCTTGCTTTTACGTTATGGCAGACATTTGCTTTTCGCAAGAACAAAGCATTACCATTAGTTGATATTATCTGTTCTGGAGTTTCTTTAGCTGTCATGATTGTTTCTTGTATTAGTTCTTGGATTGGTATGACTTTGCTTGCCGTTCAGATAATTATTTGGTGGACTTTCCTCCTTGCTTGCATAGAAACAATTACTTGTATTTCTGACTTACTCAAAACTTATGAAGATAATGTTTTATTCAATAAAATATTCATCTCAGCAAGTTCTAATACAGAACGCCGACAATTATTGCGCGAAAAAAGAAAAAATATCTTTTCACTTAAACTTAGCGATGGTCAATTTATTAATAAAACGTGGATATACGACCTATGCAGAAAAGCTATCATACCTGTCGCTGCAGTTATTTCAGTACCAATAAGCGTCTATTTGGCTGCAGGAATATTTGATATGCAGGCTGCTTTCTTAGAATTGATTCGTCAAATAATCACGATTCCTAATATTGGCGTAATATCACTGATGAGGCTCTGTGTAGTGGTGGGTTGTTTCTTCATTTTTAAATATTTGAATTATCTCGTCCATTCTGGATATAGGATGCTTCATCTAAAACACGAAAAGGAGATAGGCCGTAGCCTTAACGAAACATTAGCTAAGAATATAA
This sequence comes from Candidatus Colivivens equi, assembly GCA_018066015.1. Lineage (GTDB taxonomy): Bacteria > Bacteroidota > Bacteroidia > Bacteroidales > Bacteroidaceae > Colivivens > Colivivens equi. The sequence continues at coordinate 4,720 of JAGHSE010000319.1, read as the reverse complement.
TTGGAATCGTTGTATGGGGTATATTCTTGTTGTTTGTTCTCAACTATTTGCAAGTACCTTCTACAGGCATACAAGTGGCTGCTGCTGGCTTGGCCACAGGTATGGGTTTTGCCATGAAGGACTTATTAGAAAACTTTTTCTATGGTATCTCTCTAATGAGTGGTCGTTTGCGCGTAGGCGATGTTATAGAATGTGATGGAACAAGGGGGCAAGTTGAAAGCATAACATATCAAAGTACACATATCATCACAAGTGATGGTAGTGTCATGGCATTTCTAAATTCCGCACTCTTCAACAAGAATTTCAAGAATCTCACACGTAATCATAATTATGAATTGGCTTGTATATCTGTGGGAGTGGCATATGGCACCGATATTCCTATGACCCGACAATTACTCATTGAGGCTTTAGATACATTAAGGATAACAATGCCCGATGGACGAGAACTCATAGACAAACACAAACCTATTGAAGTTAGAGTTGAAAACTTTGGCGATAATAGTGTGGACCTAAGCATTGTCGCATGGGCTTTGGTAGAACAAAAACTTGTTTTTATGGCAAAGGCAAAAGAAATCATATATGAGACTTTAAACAAAAACAATATAGAAATTCCATATCCTCAAAGAGACATTTTTATAAAGAATTTAGAAAAAAAGTCTTGAAATATGTAGGTTAATTAAAAAAAAAGTATTACTTTTGCGACACTTAGCGAGAAAAAATAACAAAATACGATATTATGGAAATCAAAAAATCAAAGAAAGCCGACCTTGAGGGTCAAAAAGGAACGAGCCTATTATTAGGTTATGTAGCTGCATTGGCTGCTCTGTTCGTATGCTTTGAGTACACTACTCGTGAGTATGCAGAAGCAGAAACTCCGATGTATGTTCCTTACGCTGCAATGGATGAAGAAGTACCACCTGTAACACAACCAATCTTTACAGTTGCACCTCCACCACCAGCAGAAGTTCCGCAGGTTCCAGAAATTCTTGAAATCGTTGATAACGATGAAGAAATAGAAGAAGAGGAAATCCAGTCTTCAGAAGCAACAGAAAGTGCTATTTCTGGCCCTACAGCACCTGTCCAAGGAGCCGTTTATGTAGCAGATGGCCCTGTTACTCCAGTTGTTATTCAGGAAGATAATGATGAAGATGACGTGTTCCAAGTTGTAGAAGAAATGCCTGAATTCCCAGGTGGTATGGAAGCTTTGCTCGCATACCTTGGTAAGAATACCAAGTATCCTTCTATAGCACAAGAAAATAATATTCAGGGACGTGTTATCGTTGAGTTCATTGTCAACAAGGACGGTTCAATTGTGGAACCTAAAATAATCAAGAGCCTTGATGCATCTTGTGATAAGGAAGCGCTACGCGTTGTAAAGACACTGCCTAAGTGGAAGCCTGGTAAACAACGTGGTAAACCAGTACGTGTAAAATTTACACTACCTGTGATGTTCCGTTTGACTTAGTAAAATGTGGCAGTTTGCCAAACTACAATATCAATAAACCGCATAATAATAAATATTGTGCGGTTTTTTAAATATAAGGTGGGTTCTATAAATTCACCGAATAAGTAATAATTTTTCAAATATGGGTGATATCGTTCTTTTCAGTCCTTTTGGTTTTGTTTCGGCATCTTGCTGCTTTTCAGTCAGTTATGATGCCCGCATCACTCCTTCATTCCGCACAGCAATCTGCTCGGAACAAACCTCAAAATCGCAAGAAATGAATTTATAGAACCCACCATAATACAAAATAAAACAACAGTACCTTATTATGATAGATAGTAACTCAATACTTAATCACATTAACGAATATATTCAAAGAATTGAATACCACAAATATCCTAGTTCGTTATACGAACCAATTAAATACGTATTAAGTTTGGGCGGAAAACGTATTCGACCACAACTAATGCTTATGGCCTATAATCTATACAGGGATGATATAGATACTATAATGCCAAATGCATGTGCTCTAGAAATGTTCCACAATTTCACACTTTTGCATGATGACCTTATGGACAATGCAGATATGAGGCGCGGAAACCCAACAGTTCATGTGAAATGGCATCAAAACGCAGCAATACTTTCTGGAGACACAATGCTATTGTTGGCATACAATATGTTTATTGAGACACTTTCACGTTATGAAATACAAGCATTCCAACGTGCCTGCAATACTTTTTGTGAGGCAACTTTGGCAGTGTCAGAAGGACAACAATATGATATTGATTTTGAAACAAGACTTGATGTGACAGAGGATGAATACATCGAGATGATACGTCTCAAAACATCTGTTTTGTTAGCATGCGCTTTGAAAATTGGTGCAGAATTGGCAAGCGCTTCTGTTGATGATGCACAAAATTTGTATGATTTTGGAGAAAAAATAGGACTTGCATTTCAACTTCAAGATGATTTACTAGACGTATATGGTGATCCATCAGTGTTTGGAAAGAAAATCGGAGGAGACATTTTGTGTAATAAGAAAACATACATGTTGATAAATGCACTACAATTAGCAAGTAATACAGACAAAGAATTACTCCTGCACTGGATTAATAAAAAACAATTCAATCCAGAGGACAAAATTGCATCTGTAACGACAATATATGATACGGTGGGGATAAGAAATTTATGTAAGTCAAAGATAGAGTATTATTTCGAGGAGGCAATTAACAGTTTGAGTAAGGTTGGTGTGAGTGAGGATAAAAAACTAGGGTTGAAAGAATTTGCCTACAAATTATTGAACAGAGAAAAATAACACATAACATAGCATAATACAGATGATTGATACGCATTCTCACATTGATGGACCTGAATTTGCAGCAGATATCAATGAGGTAATACTGCGAGCAAAAACTGCTGGAGTGGAGAAAATATATGTTCCAGCTATTGATTTAAAAGGATTACCAAATCTAATTGATACATGTCAGCATTACCCAAAGTATCTCTTTCCAATGATTGGTTTACATCCAGAAGAAGTGAAAGAAGATTACAACGATATTCTGAAACAATTATATACTTTCCTCAAAAACGATAAAAGCAAAAGATTTATTGCAGTAGGAGAGGTGGGCCTTGATTTTTATTGGGATGACACATTCAAGTCACAACAACTAGATGCCCTTGAACAACAAATACATTGGGCTATTGAATTTAATCTGCCACTTATGCTACATGTGAGAAAAGCTTACAACGAGGTAATTGAACTCTTGGAACGACATCGCAAGGATAATTTGCGAGGAGTATTTCATTGCTTTTCTGCTTCCAAAGAAATAGCAGAACATCTACTGTCTTTTCCAAACTTCATGCTTGGTATAGGGGGTGTGCTGACTTTTAAGAACTCAAATCTGCCTGAAGTTCTCAAGGCTATAGTCCCCTTGTCACGAATCGTTCTTGAAACAGATTCTCCATACATGGCTCCTATTCCTTATCGCGGAAAACGAAACGAAAGTGCTTTTATTTTTGAAGTTGCGAAGAAATTATCAGAGGTTTATAACTGCAAAATTGAAGAAATTTCACTTCAAACGAATAAAAATTGCAATATTTTTACTTAATACCAAGTTTTTTTTGTATTTTTGTTGCAGAAAAGTATGTTATGTGCAAAAAAGAGGTAAAAATCCTCGTTATTTGCGTTCATAAAAAATGGCAAAGCCTCAAAGGAGAGATGCTCGAGTGGCTGAAGAGGCACGCCTGGAAAGCGTGTAACCGTCCAAAGCGGTTCGGGGGTTCGAATCCCCCTCTCTCCGCTTAATAACTTGAATAAAAACTGTTAGAACTATAAAAAACAACATTACAAACAAATTATTAATCTAAAAACAATCAAACAATGAAAAAAGTATTTGCAATTATTGCTTTGATCGGAGTCTTTACATTTGGTATGACTCAGTCAGTTTATGCTCAGGACGAAGAAGCTGTTGAACCAGCTGAAGCAACAGAGCAAGTTGAAGAAATTGATTCTACAGCAGAAGCTGTTGATTCTCTTGCAGCAGATTCTGCAGCTGTAGAAGAAGCTGAAGAAGAAGTTGAAACTTCAGAGCCAGTAGTAGAAGAAATTGGTATGTACAAGACTTTGAAGACTAAGTTCATCGAAGGTTCTGCAGGTTTCATGGCACTCGTAGCTATCGCTCTTATTATTGGTCTTGCATTCTGTATTGAAAGAATTATCTACCTCGCACTTGCAGACGTTAAGACAGACAAAATGTTTGAAGATGTAGAAAAAGCACTTGCTAACAACGATGTAGAAAAAGCTAAGACAGTTTGCCGTGAAACTCGTGGTCCTATCGCTTCTATTTGCTACGAAGGTCTTACTCGTCTAAAGGACGGTATTGACGCTGTCGAAAAAGCAATCGTTGCTTACGGAGCAGTTCAGTCTTCTAACCTTGAAAAGGGTTGCTCTTGGATTACACTCTTTATTGCTATGGCTCCATCACTCGGATTCTTGGGAACTGTGATTGGTATGGTTATGGCATTCGATCAAATCCAGCAGGCTGGTGATATCTCTCCAACTGTTGTTGCAGGTGGTATGAAGGTTGCCCTTTTGACTACTATCTTCGGTATCGTTGTTGCTCTTGCACTTCAGGTATTCTACAACTACATCCTTGCTAAGATTGAGTCAATCACAGCTCAGATGGAAGATTCAACAATTACACTCCTTGACATCATTGCTAAGAATAGTGCTAAATAATAGAATAACCATAGAGTAAATCAAATAATCAAATAATC
>JAGHSE010000296.1 GCA_018066015.1 Candidatus Colivivens equi | reverse complement strand
TATACATTTTTCGCTCAATGTTTTTCAAGGACAAGATTTTATACTTTTTTTATAAAGAGTATCTCGTTTGCTATATTCATCACCCATCAATCGAGTAGGAGGGGATTTTATTAAATCCCCGACCTCTCACACCACCGTGCGTCAGACTGTCTAACAAACCGATTTTTACTATGATTTGTCAGACGCATGACACCTATGAGGTGCCTATTTTAACTAGAAATTTCAAATCTAACGATATGTAGAGGTTATACTTCTGCATATCGTTTCCTTTTTAACTGAATTTATCTATTAATTCTTGCGTTGAAAACATGGTTAATAATCGCTTAAAGTTATAAGCGATAAACATAGAAGACGCTTCAGCATCTACATTTTCTGTTCTTTTCCGCAAGAAAAAACTATAACCTAAAGACCGTTTTACTGTTCCAAAGGGATGCTCAACAATACATCTTCTTTGCTTATAAGTATCATTATTGCTGTAGGTTATTTCATGAACTTTTTCTAATACTGCTTCATGCTCCCATCGTTGGAGTGTACGTCCGTTTTGTGAAGACGTACAATTATCACGATATTTACAGTTGCTGCAAGAACTGCATTTATACTTTCTATATTTCATCCCATTCTTAGAGGTGTTTTCAAAGAATTCCAACTGTTGTCCAGCTGGACAAATATAAATATCTTTATCTGCATTGTACTTAAATCTATCTTTTCTGAACTCATTGTCTTTTGTACTATTATTCGCCTTAGCTTTCTTTATCAACACATTCATTCCATCGTCTACACAATTCTTAATTTCAGACGCATTATAATATCCTGTATCAGCAATAACAGTGCATTCAGTTGTTTCCAACAAATCAGTTGCATCTTTAGCCATTACGTAGAGCTGGTTTTGATCATTTATATCATTAGTAGTTGAAATATCTATGACAAAGTGATTTTGAGCATCCACCACAGACTGGACATTATAACAGATATCTAAAGAACCATTATTTTTCATTCTTCGCGAATCTGGATCGGTAAGACTTTTTTGTTCAAGTCCTTGATCTGTTAATTCCAGTTTCTGCTGAAGATACTGCTTTTTCAGTTCCTGATAATCCTCAAGTTTCTTCTTAAACTCTGGCTCGCTCTTTGCGTCTTTTTCAATTGCCATAAGATATGCATTTATCTGTTCCTCTGCATAAGCAATCTTTTTATCTAGTCCACTCTTTGTAAGGCAGTTATGCTTACTGTTTTGTGCTCGTATTTTTGTTCCATCAATAGCTATAAGATTCCCGTCAATTAATCCCCAACCTTTAAGAATGAGTGTTAAATTTCGTAATGTCGCATGAAAAGCATCTCGGTTGTTCTTCACAAATCCAGATATAGTTCCATGATCTGGAGTGATTGCATTAATAAGCCACATAAGTTCGAGACTTCGTTTGCACTCGATTTCCAGAGAACGACTTGATCTAATCTTATTCAGATATCCATATATGTGTAGCTTTAATAAATCTGCTCGGCGATATGGTGCCTGTCCTCTATTAGTTCCGTTGTATTCTTTAAAACCTAGTTCTATTAAATCTAGTGAATCAACATATGCATCTATTACACGTACTGAATTATCTTCATCTATAAGAGCATCTAATGATGTAGTAATCATTCTTGTCTGATTTCTATCGATTCCAACAATATATGCCATAATCAATCCTCCTCGACTCGATATCTTGTGATTTAATTATAACATTTTTGCTAATCGTTAGACAGTCTGGCGTACGGTTCCGTACACGGCGGTTCAATCAACTTAACAAGTGACACACCTTTCGGTGTAGTAATCTAACATTGAGACTAATCCAAATGAGGTTAGTCTCTTGTTGGTGATAGCCATGTTAACCGCTCCACAGCTACACACCTTCGCATATGCTCTACTACAGTTTGCCACTTTATGCGC
>JAGHSE010000241.1 GCA_018066015.1 Candidatus Colivivens equi | reverse complement strand
TACATTGAATTTTCAACGAACCGGCGCAAAGTTTTTTACCACAAAATACACAAAATAATACGAAAAATTCAGTTCCTGCATTTTCATCCTCACCTCAGCATAGATTAAGTAAACTTATCTCTGCATTCGGTTTGTCGAAAATTTACGTATAAAATCAAATATGAACTTAAGAAACTAAATCACTAATGTAAATCTTGGGACGGCTTTGCAACCTATGTTTTCCTTAAATTCGCAAAGTCCAAAATTTGGTTCCCCCTCTTCTGTAGATATACCGATGTCTAATTTTTTGACTTCGGTCTTACTATAATATTCAAATAATTTATATGCCAAGAAATTCATGGCATAAAGGTTTTTATATGCAGTAATATTACCCCAATACACCACTTGATAAGTAGTCTTTGAGGTGTGATATATCAAAGCTGCAGCTATGTCAGTTCCGTCGTTGTCTGTCACTACAAATAAATCAGATGGAATGATTTGCAGGGTATCAACCACATTCGTTAATGACATTCTCAGGGGGTGATTACGCTCTTGATGATTTTTCATAATGACAGAATATACACGAACTATATCTGCATAGTTTTTGCCTTCCAGCACATCAAACTGCAGTCCTGAGGTCAGAGCCTTATTCAGTTTGTTGCGAGTCGTGCTGTCTATGATTTTATTGTAGTCACCAAAGTACGACAAATCAAAATAGTGGTTGTAGTCAACATTGACTATCTGTGCTCCTGCATTGATTAGAGCCTTCAGAGTCTTAGCATTGTCGGATTCGTCATAAATAGGAGGTGCTAAAGTGACATACAGAGGTTTGAGGAATTGATGAATATAGTGACGGAGACACTCACATGCTTCATAATAGTGCTGAATAGAGACAGCCGAATTAAAACTGAATCCTCCATACGAGGCAGAAAAAGGAACACAAAAACTCTTTTCCTTTTCGCCAAGTATTATCCCCAACCTGACTTTACCGGATTTGAAAGCCAGATAGTGTAAGGATACACATTTCTCTGAATTCAATTCTGAAAAGTCAGTGCTGTTGAATAAACTCAATGGAGAAGGGAAAAGGTCTCTGTATTGATTTGCGTATAGTCGAAGTACCTCCACTTGTTATTTCATAGAATAAACTACATTCATTATTTCCTTGCCTATTTGGTCGGCAGCTTGAGCAGTCTGGGCTTCGGAATAAACACGAATAATCGGTTCGGTATTGCTCTTGCGAAGATGTACCCATTTGTCAGGGAAATCAATCTTTACACCATCTATATCATTGACGGCAACACCAGCCTGTCCTGAGTACATTTCTTTTACTTTAAGCAGAATGGCATCTACATCAGTAGTTGGTTCAAGGTCTATACGATTCTTCGCAATATGATACTCAGGGTAAGACTTACGAAGTTGGCTTACAGACTTACCTTCATGAGCAAGATGAGAGAGGAAAAGAGCAATTCCTACAAGAGCATCACGACCGTAATGCGCTGCTGGATATATGACTCCACCATTACCTTCACCACCAATGACAGCACCCGTTTCCTTCATCTTGGCTACAACATTCACTTCACCTACTGCAGCTGCATTATATTGTTTGCCGTACTTCTCAGTAACATCACGCAGAGCACGAGTGGATGAGAGATTAGAACAAGTATTGCCTGGAGTATGTTTGAGGATATAGTCTGCAACAGTGACAAGTGTGTATTCTTCACCATACATTTTACCATCTTCCTGAATAAATGCAAGACGGTCAACATCAGGGTCAACGACAAAAGCTACATCGTGCTCACCCTTTGACATAAGCGACATGATATCAGAGAGATTCTTCTCAAGAGGTTCGGGATTATGCTGAAAATCACCAGTAGGGTCAGCATAAAGAGGAGTAATCTTCTCTACGCCCAATTGCTGTAGCAACATAGGAAGAATGACACCACCAACAGAATTAACACTATCAAAAGCTACTCTGAAATGAGCGTTTCTGATAGCCTCTACATCAACTAAGTCAAGACCGAGAACGAGCTCAACATGACGCTGATTGAAAGAATTATCCTCACGATAATGTCCCAGACAGTCAACCTCAGCAAATGAAAAATCCTCTGCCTCAGCTATGCGAAGCACTTCGCCTGCCTCTGAAGCATTGAGAAATTCTCCATCATTATTGAGCAGTTTGAGCGCATTCCAATGACGTGGATTATGACTAGCTGTGATAATAATACCCCCTGCAGCACCCTCCATCGTAACAGCAAGTTCGGTGGTAGGAGTAGAAGCCAATCCGATATTGACTACATCAAATCCCATACCCATCAGAGTGCCACACACCACATTCTTCACCATCTCACCAGAGATACGAGCATCTCTGCCTACTACTATTTTCTTGTTTTCACCACAAGTACGTTTAATGAACGTGGCATACGCACTGGTGAATTTCACTATATCAAGAGGATTCAAACCTTCACCAACTGCTCCTCCTATCGTTCCACGAATTCCAGATATTGATTTTATCAGACTCATAAGTGTTTTCGTTTTGCTAATACTCTATTGTCTCACACACTATCTATCTCACTCTTGTACGCTATTATCTCTTTCAATATAGGCAATAACATCGCCCTTGCGAACTTTGTGACCTTGTTCTACACGGATTTCTACCAATTTACCACCCAGACAAGCTGGAACTTCGGTAATTTGACCATACTGATTTTGGAGGAAACAAAGGCGTTCACCCTCCTTATATGCCTTACCAATTGCAGGAGCAATGCCAGGAGCACCCTCACTGCCACCACCTATTTCATACATGACAGTGCCACCTTCAGGAGCAACTACTGCATCAGCCTTAGCATGTTTGAAGGCAGTGACTTCTTCAAGACTTAATCCTTTTTTCTGCATTTCTTTGTCCTTCGCAGCCTGAAGATCTTTGTTGAAACGTTCCTTTGCAAGTCCGCTCTTGTAGTCACGATACTGGCTCTCATGCATAGCAAATTCAAAGAGTTCTTCATCATCATCTCCACGTTCCCATCCATTTTCTTCCATCTCCTTGATAAAGCGAGGAAGATCATCAGGATAATTGCTCTGAGGATCAACAGTAGTAAACTCATACCCCTTCTCCTTGGCGAGTTCCTTGAGTTCAGGAGCCACCTCGCCAGGTAATTTACCACTCTTACCGAGTATCATTCCCCAAATGCTATCGTCCATCATACTGTAACGAGGTTTACCCATTGATTCAGTGAGGAGATTCATAAGAGCGATATTCTTAGTGTACTGTGAGAACGGAGTAACCAATGGAGGATAGCCAACCCTTGGCCACACGTATGCAACCTCATCAAAGAGTTTGACAAGCAGAGCATCTTCAGAATATGATTCAAGTCCGTCTTTCTGTCTGTTTGCATTGATTGCTGCCATCACTCCCGTCAAGTCAGCCATCATACTGCCCATCATACCACCAGGGAGTCCACAGCCAAGCAAGAGTGAGGACATGAGTTTATTAGATGGATTCATAAAATAACCTAAGAAGTCGTCAATAAACTCTTGAGTAAGTTTGCGTGCCTCCATATAGGCGTCCATATTAATGTCTGGAACATCAAAACCAGCATGTTTCAACATACTCTGCACAGATATAATATCAGGATGAACCTTACCCCAAGAAAGTGGTTCAATGGCAGTATCAATCACATCGGCTCCTGCCTTACATACCTCAAGGATGCTTGCCATACTGAGACCTGGACCACTATGTCCATGATACTGTATGATGACCTGAGGATGCTTAGCCTTAATCATCCCTACCAATTTGCCCAACATAGCAGGTTGACCTATACCTGCCATATCTTTCAGACAGATTTCAGGAGCGCCGGCTGCAATGAGTTGGTCGGCTATATTGGCATAGTATTCAGCTGTGTGGATTGGAGAAGTTGTAATACAAAGAGTAGCCTGAGGAGTCATACCGGCCTCGAGAGCATACTTGATCGAAGGAATAATATTACGAACATCATTCAAGCCACAGAATATACGAGTTATGTCAACACCCTGAGCGTGCTTGACACGATACATCAACTTACGAACATCAGCAGGAACAGGAAACATACGCAAGGCATTCAAACCTCGGTCGAGCATGTGAGTCTTGATACCTACCTCGTTGAATGGTTTTGTGAAAGCACGAACAGCCTTATTTGGATTCTCTCCATAAAGGAGATTAACTTGTTCAAATGCACCTCCGTTGGTCTCTACGCGAGCGAAGCAACCCATCTTAATAATCACTGGAGCAATGCGCTCCAACTGGTCCTTGCGTGGTTGATATTTTCCACTAGACTGAAACATGTCTCGATAGACCAGACTAAATTGAATCTTGCGTCCCATATTTCTTTTTTTTAGTTGTTTTTTCAGTTATAATTTCGCAAAGGTAGTCAAAGTTACCAAAATAGCAAAATAAAATACTTTTTATTTTTTATTCTCCATTACTTTACTTACCTATCGCTCACTATGCTCCCGCAAGGTACTCACTCTCGACAATAAAAATAAATTATGATTTATTCTGATTTATTTAAGTTTCGGTCCCCGCATTTCTGGAACCTCACGCAGAGGCGTCTCGGCCAGCTTTGCTGGTACGATTTAGTTATTAAAGTCCTTATTACAAACAGGTTTGAATAATTACTTTTATAAC
>JAGHSE010000414.1 GCA_018066015.1 Candidatus Colivivens equi | reverse complement strand
TGCGACGCAGCTTGGTGGTAAAGTTAGGAAGCACCATATCGGTGTTTTCCTCTATGAGTTTCCATGACGATTCTTCAAGGTTGATATGTCCCGTCTTGCCACGATGGGCATTGAGAATAGGGAGAATAATGGCGTACTTTCGCTCATTTATGCTAATCATTCAACTACCGGATGTTTTACAATTATCTTTTGTATTATTGCCTTTATTTGTCTGTTGGTATATCAACTACTTGAATCCACGCAAATTTCTTTACCCATCTCCATATAGTAACGCGAGAAAGGTTAGTCATGTTTTGAATCTGAGTTTTTGAAAGACCTATTCGCATTAGGTAACACACCTGCATCTGTTGTTCTGTAAATGTGCCCAACTCTTTCAGTAATTGATCTTTAAATGTGGGATAAAGGTCATCTATTGCTCTGTACAATTGCTTCCAATCCGCAGTTGTCATATTCTTTGTGCCTCCTGAGGACTGACGAATCGCGTAAATAACATCCTCAGCACTACCTTCAAGTTCTGATTGATGCAACAAATTTAGGAAAGTTTGGTTTTGAGCCATTCTTTCTGATAGAATACGTTCTTTCTTCTCCAGTTCTTCCTCCGTCATTGCCAATTCTTCATTCACTTTACTTAGCTGACATCTTACATTTTCCAAATCTAACTCTGATTGATTAAGTAATCTATTTGAATCTACCAGTTCTTTTTCCTTAGCGACTATATCTTCATGAAGTTTTTTGTTATCATTAATGCGCTTGCTTAACTCATTAGAAAGTGTCAGCAATTCTTTCAAATGCTGATTTTTCCTGTATATGACAAACGAAATTGTTATAAGTACAAGTATGACTATTGCAACAATTGAAATGATAAAGAAAAAACGAAACCTTTCCTTTTCGTCTATTATATCTTGTTCTTTGTGCTTGTCTCTATGATATTGAAATTCATTGTTGACTGTTGCGGCTAACTCTTGCCGATTTCCCAAATCAATGGAATCGCTTATTTGAATATATAGGTTGGCATAATTATTGGCTTCTTCAATATGTCCAGACTTGTTGAAAATATGGAATAGTGCTTTTGATGCATCATACATTCTGTACAGATCTGTTTCATTTTGTAGTATAAGTTTATAATAATAGATTGCAGAATCTCTTTTGCCGATAAGATTGTAATACTCTCCGTATGCAAGACATTTCCCATTATCCTCGTTGCTGACATGATTCTGGTCAAGAATATAAAAGCTTTTCGAAGCATTTGTAATATCTTTGAAATAAGAGAAATAAGAAAGTAGGGTACTCAGAACCTCAGTGTCCTTAGACAAATGTGGAGTTGACATAATCGTATCCAATGTATATGAGTAAATCGACTTTGCGTTATCCAAACTATCCATTGCGGACAAAGACATGCCTAAATGCATGAGACAGGTTAGTTCTGTTTTGTTAAGAGCTTTGGACATTTCATACTCTTTCGTTGCATATTTGTAAGCGTTTGCATAGTCTTGAACTCCAAAAAACAAATATGAAAGATTTGAATATGTATTTCTTAGCATAACAGAATCTAAAAAAATGTAGTTTTCTGCCAGTTCTGCTGACCTAAAGAAATACTCTAATGCTCGTGGAGTATCATGTAAATCTCGATACACACTTCCCGCATAAAAATAAACCTCCTGTTTATCGGCTTCAGTTCCTTTTTGTTCATAATACCCTAAAAGCAGTTTTGCTATTAGGTCTGATTCTGGAATTATATCTGCCTTGTCTTGAACTCGAAGTCTAACGAGAAAGAATCTATTCATCTCTTCCTCTGACAGATTAGGAATAGAAACATTCAAAGAGTCCAACATCGACAAAGCCAAAGTTGGATTGGTATCACCTATTTTCTTAATTTGATTTATCTTGTCAGACACTTTACTACTATTATCACAAGATGTGAGAATAAAGAAAATCAAAAAAAACACTGACAGACATTTTGTGGTTTGGGACTGCATGGTAAAATATTTTTTTGCAAAGGTAAAACATTATTTTAAATATTCAATACAAATCACAAAGAAATTGCAAATAATGTTTCTTAATGTTTCATAATTTATC
>JAGHSE010000340.1 GCA_018066015.1 Candidatus Colivivens equi | reverse complement strand
GCCCACTAGATTATGAGAAAAGTGTTTCTCAAAAGAATAATCTAAAAGATGGTTCGCTAGCTCACCTGAATAGAGCACTTGACTACGGATCAAGAGGTTGTGGGTTTGAATCCCGCGCGAATCACATATTTGAAATATTGTGCGATTGTTGGGCATATTCCAGAGTGGCCAAATGGGGCAGACTGTAAATCTGCTGGTTCTCACCTTCGGTGTTCGAATCCATCTGTGCCCACAGTATAATCCACATTGAGGTTGCGGAAGTAGCTCAGTTGATAGAGCACTAGCCTTCCAAGCTGGGGGTCGCGGGTTTGAGCCCCGTCTTCCGCTCTTTTAACCTCAACAATGCCTCTTTAGCTCAGTTGGCCAGAGCACGTGATTTGTAATCTCGGGGTCGTTGGTTCGAATCCGACAAGAGGCTCTAATTTCAAACACTGTTTCGGAGGAAACTATTGACGTGTTGTTTTTTTTTTGTTGGAGAGGTGGCGGAATGGTAGACGCGCTACTTTGAGGGGGTAGTGGGCTAAGCCCGTGTGAGTTCGAGTCTCATCCTCTTCACTTTTTTTTGGATTGCTTCAGTAGCTCAGTTGGTTAGAGCACATGACTGTTAATCATGGCGTCGTTGGTTCAAGCCCATCCTGAAGCGCCAGTTGCACCCTTAGCTCAGTTGGTAGAGCACCTGACTCTTAATCAGGGTGTCCAGGGTTCGAGCCCCTGAGGGTGTACAAGAGAGAGTTACATTTCTTGTGACTCTCTTTTCTTTATATAGTTATGAAAGTCATAATCAATAACATATTACCTTTAGGAAGACATTTTATTGCAATCAATTTATTTGGAGTGGTATTTGCAAAAAAGTCACTTACAAATGTATGCATAAATCATGAATTTATTCATTCTGCACAACAAAAGGAAATGGCATGGATTTTCTTTTACTTATGGTATGTTATAGAATGGACTATTCGATTGCTTATAACACTTAGCCCCCTTCTAGCCTATCGCAATATCTCATTTGAACGTGAGGCTTACGATAATCAAACTAAATTTAACTATGTAAACACACGCAAACGATTTGCATGGATGAAGTATCTATATCAACATCATTATTCTAGTAACTAAAAAATGTGAGTGTAGTACTGCGTAACTACACCCACGGAAAAATTGATAAGTGAGAAAATGATATATAGTGTATATTTGTTTTCGGCAATTATCAATGGTCGGCTGACCTTTGTTGCTTTCTTACATATAATCTCGTGCCGAAAATAATCAGAATGGTGTTGGTGCCATATCCGCTGATAGGCTATTTATTTGGTCATCATCTGAAACACTATCTTGATTTGTTTTATTTACTTTAGAAGATACTACTGGGCCATTATCAACACCAGGAAGAGGAATACTATGATCATTCATATTTAAGAAACGAGCATACTCAGAAACAAAACGAAGGCGCACATCTCCTACCGAGCCATTACGATGCTTGGCTATTATTAGTTCGGCTATACCACGAAGGTTATTCTTATACTGATCTTGATATATTTTGTAGTATTCAGGCCTGTGTATGAAGATAACCATATCTGCGTCCTGCTCTATAGCTCCTGATTCACGAAGATCAGATAGTTGTGGACGTTTACTATCCATTGGACTATCAACTGTAGCTACTCGATTTTCAACAGAACGATTTAATTGCGAAAGTGCAATAATCGGTATATCAAGTTCCTTTGCAAGACCTTTGAGCGAACGTGAAATTGTACTAACCTCTTCTTGACGTGAGCCATAGGACATGCCTGAGGCATTCATAAGTTGAAGATAATCTATTATAATCAGTTCTACTTTGTGCTCTTTCACAAGTCGGCGTGCCTTTGTACGAAGTTCAAATACAGAGAGTGATGGGGTATCGTCAATATACAATGGAGCATTAAACATCTCATTAACCTTAACATCAAGTTGTACCCATTCGTGTGGTGCTAGTTTTCCGCTACGAATCTTATCACCTGTAATTTCACATACATTGACAAGAAGTCTATTCACGAGTTGGATATTTGACATTTCAAGCGAAAACATTGCTACTGGCTTTTTCATATTAATGGCTATATTACGAGCCATAGAAAGCACAAATGCAGTTTTACCCATTGCAGGACGAGCAGCAATAATTACCAAGTCAGATTTTTGCCAACCATTAGTTAATTTATCAAGGTCATCAAATCCAGAACTTAATCCTGATAGACCATCATTATTTGCAGCGGCTTTATTTAACATTTTAAGAGCCTCTTCTATGACAGGATTGATTTGAGTAAAATCCTTACGCAAATTTGTCTTTGAAATCTCAAAGAGTTCTCCTTCTGCACTTTGCATAAGTTCGTTAATATCCTGACCTTCATCAAATGCTCTTCGAAGAGTATTGCTTGAATATGTGATAAGGCGACGCGCTAATGCTTTTTGAGCAATTATCTTAGCATGATACTCTATATGTGCAGAAGACAGAACCTTCTGGGTAAGTTCTGCTATATAGTATGGACCTCCTACTTCTTCAAGTTCTCCTGTTGACCTGAGTCTTTCTGTTACTGTAAGCAAATCAACTGGTTTATCCTCAGAGGATAAAGCCTGAATGGCACGGAATATTTTTGTATGCTTTGAATCATAAAAAGACTCTGGCTCAATTATGCCTGCTATATTTCCAAAAGCATTTTGTTCTATTAAACATGCACCAATAACAGCAGCTTCAAAATCAAGAGCCTGAGGTTGTTGACGCCCAAGTTCGCTATCAAATTTTGAATCTGATACATTTTTGCGTGTGTTTTTTCTTAATTCTGCCATGATTATCACTTTCTCGTTGGCAAAAGTAAGACTTTTATTGATAATAAGTGGTCATTAGTTATGAAACATATCAACAACGTTGTTCATAAGTATGTAGATAAGTGTCATAACTATGACC
>JAGHSE010000121.1 GCA_018066015.1 Candidatus Colivivens equi | reverse complement strand
CAATTACTAAAATCTTAAAAACCAAAACAGAAGGATTTATAGACACGTTTACCATATATTATGATGATTCGACAGAAGAATCGTTTGAATTATTAAATGGTAAGCACACAGCAAGAGATTACAATCTTTTTCTATATTCTTATTATATGCCAGAGCCAGAACCAAAGGTTGAGCGTGTAGACTTGCCTTTTTCTTCTGGCTCAATTGATTTAACAGAAGCAACAGGCATAGTTCCGTATAAGGATAGAGAAGGGCTTGAGTTCAAATTCATTTTAAAAGATGGAAATGCAGAAAACTTTGCGAATATAGTCCAATCATTGTCTATGTTTTTACATGGTAAATATCTAAAGATGATAGTTGACCATGACACATCGTACTATTACATGGTTAGGCTTAATGTGGATCCTAAAAAAACAAATGCTAGAAATAGTGAAATTGTTTTAACAGGAGTTGCAGACCCATTCAAATACAACTTACTTGCTTCTAATGAGCCTTGGGAATGGAATCCATTTTCTTTTGTGAGTGGAGTTATCCAAGATACAAGTGACATTACAGTAAATGGTGAGAAAGAAATTGAAGTCATGGCTGGTGGAATTCCTACTTGTCCAGAATTCTATGTCTCAAAGATAGAGACAACATTGTCGGTTGTATTTGATGATATAACATATAAATTCGCAAGCGGTGCAGGCTCTTACAGATTTCCACAGATACGTATTAGTGGAGATGATGCAGTAATTAAGTTTGTTGGTAAGGGTAAAGTTTCATTAGCTTACAGAGGTAGGTTTTTATGACGTTTGAAGTCTATATTGACGATAAATTATTATTTTATCCAAATGACGAGGAATGCGCAATTACAAATGGAACAGTAGAAAATGCATTGAATGAAGCTGGTTCGTTTGAATGCGACATTCCCAAGAACAACCCATTATATGATGCTGTTAATGTTCGTCAGAGCATGGTTAGAGTATTACAGAATGGTGTTGAAATATTCTATGGTGAAGTCAGAGAAGTTACGCAAAACTTCAACATGACTAAACATATCTATGCGGTTGGTGAGTTGGCATTTTTATTTGATTCTATCCAGCCACAAAAGAGGTATCAGACATCACCTTTAGAAATGTTTAAGGCAGTAATTGCACAGCATAATAGTCAAGTAGAGGATAGGAAAAAGTTTGAAGTTGGTTATGTATCGGTTACAGATAATAATGATTATATTTACCGATTCACCAATAGAGAAGATACGCTCACAGTATTACGTGACGATTTGGCAACTTCCTTAAATGGTTTCTTGAGGATTCGTAAAGATGGCAATACACGTTATCTTGATTTAGTTCCACTTGAAAATTATGGTACATATTGCAAACAGGAAATACAGTTTGGTGAGAATTTGCTGGATTATTCAGCTAACACTAGTGCTAATGACATAGCAACCGCAGTTATTCCATTAGGCGCACGATTGGAAAATGAACAACGTACAGCCGATGCGGTTGACGGATTAGATGAGCAGCTAACCATTAAGAGTGTAAATAGTGGTAAGGATTATGTATTTATCCAGAGTGCTGTTAATAGGTTTGGATGGGTAAAGGTAGTAAAAGAATGGTCAGATGTTACTGATCCAGCCACACTTAAGAAAAAAGCTGAAGATTGGCTGAAATCAGCACAGTATGCCACTATGGAGTTACAAGTTAATGCTTTTGACAATAACTTGCTAGATATAAATGTTGATTCGTTTGACGTAGGTGATACAGTTCACGCATGGGCTTTACCTTATGGAATGGACACAACATTTCCTGTCAGAAAAAAAGTTACTTATATAAATGATGTTTCAAAGAATTACATCACATTAGGTTCAACCGCAACGCAGAGCTTTACTTCACAAGCTAGTGCAGCGGTTAATTTATTGCATGAAGAATTACCAGAGGTATCACCAATACTTAAAAGTGCAAAGGATAATGCGCTTGCAATGCTCAATGGCTCAGTAGGTGGTCATGTAATATTCAAATTTGACAAGAAAAATGAATATGTAGAAGAAATGCTTATTTGCAATGCTTCAACTGAAGAATTAAGCACACAGAAATGGGTGTGGAATCTTAACGGATTAGGCTACATGACTAGAAAGAGTATTAATGATAAGTGGTCTGATTTAGGTGTTGCAATCACAATGAATGGCGCAATCGTAGCTGATTACATCACAACAGGAGTAATGCTTGCAAATAGGATTAGAGGTGGATTGCTTGCGTTAGGCGGTAGTGAACAAGGTGAGTTTGCTAACGGAAAATTAGAAATCTATGGTAGTGACGATAAGAAAATCGGTTCATGGGATATTAATGGAATAGATATTGACAAAGGAGATATTAATCTCGGTGGTGGTGTATTCCATGTTGATAATAGCGGTAATATGTCATGTTCAAGCGCAACAATTACGTCTGGATTAATTAAGACAAACGCAAACGCATATATCAATTTTGGTGATAAAACAAAAGACTATCCATACACATTACATTTTTATGCTCAAGGTGGCGCAACTGTAAATATAGATTCATCTGGAAGATTTGTATTAGACAGAATGGTTATTGCGAATAACGGAGAAGAAGACAAAGACTCAAGTAGAATACAGTTTGATAAATTGAATCTAACACAATACGGAGTTGGCTCAATTTCATGGGCTAATTTAATCAATGGTGCAAAAAAAGGTCTAAATGCGCTTACATCACAAACGCAAGCTGATTGGAATGAATCAAATTCTAATGCTGCTGGATATATAAAGAATAAGCCGACTTTTGGTGGTGGACAAACAGGAGACCCAACAACAAGAGATCCTAATGGTTCACCATATAGATTGAAATTTGTTAATGGATTGTATCAAGGAATTGAATATGTAAATCAGTGGTAATTAAATGAAAGGAGTATATAAATGGCAACACATTCACAAAACATTTCTAACCTAGAAAATGCCGTATATGGTGAGCAGGTCAGACGTTCCATGATTGAGCTGTTTGAGGAAGATTACGCTTTAGTTAAAAAAGCTATCGGTTACGGAACAGACATTGACTCGCCTACATCATCTATTGCTGGGTATTATGATGGTAATTTGTACATCAATTCCGATACTCATGACATATGGGAGATGGACGGAATCGGTTGGCACATTGTAGGAAATGTATTATCAATCAAGGATATTACAGTTGTAGAATCACAGATTGATGATGACAACAACGTTGTGACAATTCAATTTACGGACGGAAGAACACCATTAGTATTTAATGTAAAGAATGGTAAAACAGGAAATGGAATATCAAGTATTGATACCATTGTAAGCCCAGATGATGATGGGATTAACCAAGTAATCATCAATATGACCGATGGCACATCAAAGTCATTTAGCACAAAGAATGGTTCAAAGGGTAGCAAGGGTGACAAGGGTGACACAGGAAATCCAGCAGGCTTTGGAACACCAACAGCAACTATTGATAGGAACACAGGCATACCAACAGTTGTAGTAACAGCAAGCGGTTCAGATGAAACAAAGGTATTCAATTTTGACTTCAAGAATCTTAAGGGCGAGACAGGTGACAAGGGAGACACAGGACGTGGATTAGACAGCATTACTTCTATTGATTCTGGCAAAAACCATACTCTTGCTGCCAACTATAGTGATGGTGTATCACAGGTTATTGCGACTATTAAAGATGGAGCTGACGGAAGTGGTGTTGGTGATATGGTTAAAGCAACATATGATACTGACGATAACGGCATAGTTGATAAGGCAGAAGCACTTTTTGATGTTGCAACAGGTACTACAGTTCCAGCAAAAACCATTTTGAATAAGGCAGACAAAGCCAATACATTAGTAGGCTATGGAATCACCGATGCATACACAAAGGTACAAGTTAATGCTGAACTTGATAAGAAAGTCAACGAGCCACTAGCAGAAGGACAGGACGGATATGTTCTAACCACAGACGGACAGGGAAGACGTGAGTGGAAAAAGGGAGCCTCTGATTGGAATAGTCTAACGGATAAACCATTTGAGACACTAGGTACTGATTTTGAAGTTAAAACAGTTGGTGAAGGTGATGAAGAAAGAGAAGAGCTACAGTTATCTACCAATGTAACGGATAAGTTAGATACAGTAGGTGATATTGTAGAAGATGGGTTCTATAGTAGAAA
>JAGHSE010000293.1 GCA_018066015.1 Candidatus Colivivens equi | reverse complement strand
TATATGGATAGGGGAATTTTTAGAGATTCAAGTAAAGTAGAGTAGGATGGAGAATTGAAAAAATCGGAGGAAAGAAGTGTTTTCCTCCGATTCTGTACCCAGAGCCGGGGTCGAACCGGCACGGGTTGCCCCACTGGTGTTTGAGACCAGCGCGTCTACCGATTCCGCCATCTGGGCTTAAAGCGGGTGCAAAGGTAATAAAAAAAAACGACAACGTCAACGTCAACGTCAACTTTTTTACCATGTAATACACGAATTACTACAAAAAACACAAAAATAATGACTACGAGGCGGTGCTGGGGCGCAAATTCAAGTTCGTTCAAAGTTCAAAAGATTTTCTCCTAATGGGGAGTCTCTTTTATATTTTTTTCTTACCTTTGCATTTTGCAATGATTTTTAATTTGATATGAACGATTTTGATATACATGAGGAGCAATATGTCTCTGCAAGGGAGCGTGATTTTGAAAATGCTCTCCGTCCATTGTCGTTTGATGACTTTAATGGTCAATTGAAGATTGTAGAAAATCTGAAGATATTTGTTGAGGCGGCTAAGATGAGAGGCGAGCCTCTGGATCACACTCTTTTGCATGGTCCTCCTGGATTGGGTAAGACAACATTGGCGGCTATCATTGCTAATGAATTGGGGGTAAATCTGAAGGTAACGAGTGGTCCAGTGTTGGACAAACCAGGTGATTTGGCTGGATTGTTGACTAGTTTGGAGGAAAACGATGTGTTGTTTATTGACGAAATTCATCGTTTATCGCCAGTAGTGGAAGAATATCTGTATTCTGCTATGGAGGATTATAAGATAGACATCATGCTGGATAAGGGTCCGTCAGCAAGGAGTATTCAGATTAACCTTAACCCATTTACATTGGTGGGTGCTACTACTCGCAGTGGTTTGTTGACTAGTCCTCTACGTGCCAGGTTTGGCATTAATCTGCATTTACAATATTACGATGCTCCTACGTTGCAGAAAATCATTATGCGTTCTGCTAGTTTGCTTGAAGTAGGGTGTGACGCAAGTGCAGCTGTTGAGATATCGCGAAGAAGCAGGGGTACGCCAAGAATTGCTAATTCGTTATTGAGACGTGTGAGGGATTTTGCTCAGGTGAAGGGTAATGGTTATATTGATGTAGATATAGCAAGAGTGGCTTTGGAGGCTCTCAATATTGATAAATTTGGTTTGGACGAGATTGATAACAAGATTTTGCTTGGTATCATTGAGAAATTTAAGGGAGGTCCAGTTGGTATCAACACTATTGCTACTGTTATAGGCGAAGATGCTGGTACGGTAGAAGAGGTTTATGAACCATTCTTGATTATGGAGGGATTTCTAAAGCGAACTCCTCGGGGACGTGAAGTGACCGAATTGGCTTACAAGCATTTTGGTAAGACTTATATCAATCCAGAAACAGGAATGGCTAGTTTGTTTTGAAACAGACAGCAACTAACAGTCCAAAAGAAAAACTATGGCTAATTTGAAGAACTTAGTAAAAGATACTGCTATTTATGGTTTGAGTAGCATAGTAGGGCGTTTTCTTAATTATCTATTGGTGCCTCTTTATACGAATGTGATTCCTGCTGATAATGGAGGGTATGGTGTAGTTACAAATATCTATGCTCATACGGCTTTGATGCTTGTGGTTCTGACCTTCGGCATGGAGACTACTTATTTCAGATATGTAAACAAGGGGGGGGAAGACAGACCTGACACTGTGTTTTCAACTGCCTTGGGAATGGTCTCAGTATTATCAATTGCATTTATTGCTTTCATTTTTGGGTTTATCACTCCTTTATCAACTTGGATGGGATATGTTTCTCATCCCGAATATTTGGAATTGATGGCGGTAGTAGTAGGACTTGATGCTATTCAAGCAATACCATTTTGCTTGTTAAGGTACCAAAACCGACCTATCAAGTTTGCTTCGCTGAAGTTGTTGTTTATTATCATGAACATAGGTTTGAACCTTCTTTATTTTCTTGTCATGGGAGGAAGGGACATTCTGTTGATTTTTGTATTAAACTTGATTTGCACCGCTATTATCACATTCTTCTTTATTCCTGAGTTCTGCAAAATAAATTGGCATTTTGACAAGGCGTTGTTACGAAGGATGTTGAGATACTCATGGCCAATATTGGTGTTGGGAATAGCTGGAATATTAAACCAGACATTTGACAAACAAGCCTTTCTCATGATATATGACCAGGAGGATGCTAAGGTCCAATTAGGAATATACGGAGCTTGTGTGAAGATTGCAATGATTATGGCTATGATAACCCAAGCTTTCAGATATGCATACGAACCATTTGTGTTTGGTCATGCAAAAGACAAGGATAGCAAAGAAACGTATGCACTGACAATGAAATACTTTATCATATTTACCTTGCTTGCATTCTTGTGTGTGATGGGGTATATTGATATTTTGAAACTTATCATCGGCAAGAGTTATCACGTAGGACTAAAGGTGGTACCAATCGTTATGATGGCTGAAATAATGATGGGTATTTATTTTAATTTGTCATTTTGGTATAAATTGATAGATAAGACTATATATGGTGCTTTATTCTCAGCAATAGGATGCGGTGTGTTGATAGCTGTCAATGTGGTATTCGTACCAAAATATGGATATATGGCTTGTGCTTGGGGAGGATTTGCAGGATACGGAGTTGCTATGATTTTATCTTACATTGTAGGTCAGCATATCAATCCTATACCTTACCCGCTAAAGGGTATATTTGGATTCATATTACTTGCAAGTGTGTTGTTTGGCTTGATGTGTTTTACTGCCAACATAATAGATAATCAGTGGATTAGAATGGGTGTGAATACTCTATTTATTGGCATATACATAGCAATGCTTTACATAAAGCGCTGAGTTTAGCGCAACAAGTTGCAGCTGAACGGCATAAATTATAAACCACATTATCCTCATCATGTTACCTTGTCCGTTTCATATTATTACTGGGTATGACTGTCCCTTTTGCGGTTCACAACGTGCTGCAATGTGCTTTATACAGGGAAACATACTAGAAGGATTGGAATATAACTATGCTTTGGTTGTTATGATTCCTCTTTGTGTGATATTTGTGTTGATAGAATTTTTTAATAAAAAACATAGATTTGACTCATTGCAACGTGTCGTTTACCACAAATGGGCAAAGATAGGTTATGGCATTGCCTTTGTGACATGGTGGATAGTGAGAAACCTCCCCTGAGTGTGGATAATGAATCAAGTGATATTTATCGAAATATGAATTATAAAAGGATTTCATATCGTTTTTTAGCTTTTGTAGGGATATTTGTAGTAAACATAGGGTGCCTGGCTCAAAATAACATGAAGGGCATTGCAGGAAAAATCAACGACATTATCAATCTACAGGAAGTGGAAATCATATCTCCTAAGGAAGATAATGAGATGATGAATGAACCAATGTCAACTACAGAAATTGATTTACAAGATATGGAACATCTACATCTGACATCAATGAAGGGTGTGAGTGACCTAGTTCCAAACTTCTTTATACCTG
Organism: Candidatus Colivivens equi; assembly: GCA_018066015.1. GTDB lineage: Bacteria > Bacteroidota > Bacteroidia > Bacteroidales > Bacteroidaceae > Colivivens > Colivivens equi. The sequence goes on along the minus strand of JAGHSE010000293.1, from coordinate 6,622 downwards.
ACTATGGTAGCCGACTTACCAGTGCTATATACATAAGAGGTATAGGTTCAAGAATCAACACCCCTGCTGTTGGACTCTATGTTGATAATTTTCCTTACCTAGATAAAAGTGCGTTTGACTTCAATTTCTATGATATTGACAAAATAGAAATTCTTCGCGGACCTCAAGGCACCCTGTATGGCAAAAATACGATGGGCGGACTTATAAAAGTAACAACTAAGAATCCATTCAGATATCAGGGAACTGATGTAAAAATGGGTTATGCCACCCAAGATAATCATCACACACTTTCGCTCACTCATTATGGTAAAGTAGGCAAACGTCTGGCATACTCATTTGGGGGGTATTACGAAGGAGGTGATGGTTTTTTCAGAAATTCCGACACAGGTAAGAAGGTTGATGACTTACAGGCGGTAGGTGGTAGAATTCGAGCTCTATACCTTCCTGCAGATAATATCAAGATGGATTTTAATCTCGGTTATGATTACAGCGACGAAGGTGCATATCCTTATTACTATACATCAGACAAAGAAGAAAGAGCCGAGGGTGAACTATATGACAAGATAACAGCCAATCATAAAGGCAGATACCGTCGTGGATTAATGAATGCCGGAGTAGGACTGGAATATAAGACACCTGATTTTATCCTCAACTCCTATACAGCATTTCAAAACATCAACGACAGGATGTTTATGGATCAAGACTTCATTCGTAAAGAGCTATACACCCTGGAACAAAAACAGAATATCAATGCCCTAAATGAGGAAATCACTATTCGAGACAATCATTCAAGACTAGAGGAAAAAGCCCATCAAATATTGGGAGACTTCAACTATCATTGGCTGGTAGGCATCAACACATCATATCAGTGGCTGAAAACAGAGGCACCTGTGACCTTTGGCGATGAGGGTATTTCATCACTGATTGAAGACCCCACAAACGACATATTCAAAAGAGTGAAAGCAGAATACCCTAAGATGCCAAATATGTCGCTAAATGTTACAGACAATGAATTTCTTGTGAATAATGACATCAAGACACCAGTCATGAGTTTGGGCGTTTTTCATCAGTCAACCCTTAATATAGGTCTGTGGTCTATACTGGCTGGAATGAGGTTAGAATACGAACATACACATTTGGATTATCAGTCGGACTGCAATCTAAATTATGAATTTGGAATCAGTATGCCTCCGTATATGAATATGACATATCCAGAACTGAAAGCCTCTCCCCGACTTGAGGGAGTGGAAAGGAATGACTATGTCCAGTTATTACCAAAACTGACTGTGAAATACCGAGTCGATGAAATTATGAACGACTTTGTATATGCTACTATCAGCAAAGGATATCGTTCTGGTGGATATAATATTCAAATGCTCTCCGAACTAGTAGAGGGTGAACTGAGGGGAGAGATGATGGATGGAGTGAATGATGTATCTGGGATGGGAATGATGAGTAAGTATGTGGATTTGAAATCATTAAAAACTACTACAAATATTGATGATGTAGTCTTCAAACCTGAATATTCCTGGAACTGGGAATTGGGAACAAAACTAACAGTATTGACATCTAATTCACCTATCTTCTTAGACGCATCTGTGTTTTATATCAAAACTTACAATCAGCAGATAGCTCGATTCTCACACGAAGGACTAGGAAGGATGATGGTCAACGCAGGTAAAAGTCGTAGTTGGGGTGCAGAATTATCTGCTACTACATCTTTTAAGAAATTTGACTTAAATCTAAACTATGGTTTTACCAATGCAAAGTTTTTGGAATATAATGACGAAAAAAATGACTTTAAAGACAACTATGTACCATTTGTACCTATGCATACTATAAACGGAGGCGTGGCATATTGTTTCCCTGTAAAGAAAATTACATGTACCCTCGGAATGAATTGTTCGGCATCAGGAAGAATATACTGGACAGAGGCTAATGACCATTATCAAGATTTATATGCTACATTAGGAGCCTTTGCCTCTGTCAATTATAAAAACATAAACATCTTACTTTGGGGCAAAAACCTTACTTCTACACGATACAATACATTCTACTTTGAAAGTATGAATAGAGGTTTTGAACAACATGGAAAACCATTCCAAATTGGCATTGACTTCAAACTCTCCATAAAACAGTAATTTACCCCCAATCAAATATGGTGGGTTCTATAAATTCATTTCTTGCGATTTTGACTTTTGTCTTCCTCCTTCGCACCTCGCCCCCGATGCAGCCTGAATGGCTAATCTGTTCATAGCCCAGGGCAAGCGGAGCGACACCCTGAGTGCCGAAACAAAACCAAAAGGGCTGAAAAGAACGATATCACCCATATTTGAAAAATTATTACTTATTCGGTGAATTTATAGAACCCACCATATAGAAGAAGCCTCCCCTGAGAGAGGAGGCTTTCTATTGAGAGAATTGAAACTAATCAAGTTTCCGTTTTTTAGGTTTAAAAAGCTATTATTTATTTATGTGATTTTGCTATCGTATAATTTCATTGTTTTGCTGAAGAGTTGGTTGATAGTCTTGCTGACCAGCCACCACACTGTCAACTTGTGCAATTGTGGCTGACTTAGATTCATCTATAACCTTTATTCTTGCTGATATATTTTCCTGACGAACATAAGTGTTTGACATCTCAGGCTGGCTGACTGCCTGTCGCTGAACTACATGTTCGGTTGTATTGCCTATTGTTATTATCAATGCTATTGATGCTGCAGCCTTGAATAATGGAGACACATTATTTATCAAACTTTGCCAAATAGACTTTCTTGTAGAAACATCAGTATTATCTTCAAGAGATGTAAGAACTCGTGATTCGAAGTTGTCCGATAATTTAACCAAAGATTCTTCGTGTTGATATTGAAACAAAGGGGCATACTGCTTCAGATGAAGCGGTATGTCGGGCTGACTGAAAAATGAACGAAGTATTTGTTCCTCTTCCAGTGTAGTATCGCATTGCCAATAACGATTCAGTAATTGTTCTATATATTCAAAATTCACGATGATAATAATTCTAGTTCGTTAATTATTTATTTTTTGCGGGGAATTAATAGAACACCCCTCTATAGTTTATGTATTTCTAATCTTTTTCTCAGCACTTCTCGAGCACGATATAAAGTTACTTTTACGTCTGATTCTGAAATCTCAAGTATGCTAGCTATTTCCTTGTAAGACATACCCTCGATGTCGCGCAACTGAACCACCGTTCTTTGTTTCTCAGGCAGATTATTTATAATCTTTGCCACCGATGCTTGACGTTCGTCATTCTGTAGAGCCTCATCAGGCATTGGCATGGAGTCGGCACAGTCGTGAAGAGAAGAATTGAGAGTGATATTCTGGTTTTCCTTGTGGCGTAAGTAGTCAAGCGACAGATTTCGGCATATTGTCATTGAATATGATACGATATTACTGATAAGTTGCCATTTTGAACGCTCATTCCAAAGGCGAATAAGGGTCTCTTGGACAATGTCTTCTGCCTCTTCATTATTTTGAGTGATGCGCAGCGACATTTTGAAGAGCCTGTCTTTCAGGGGCAGAATGTCTGTTCTGAAATTGATTTCCTTCATACCTCACTATTTTTATGACGAATGAAAACGAAATTTGTTACAACAAACATGAAATTTTTTGAGAAATTAGTGAAATATCATGTTTTCCACGAAGAGTTGGAATCGGAACTATGTGAGTGGCACGAAGATAAAAAGGTTCACGGAGAATGAGATTTTTGGTGATAAATTCACCCATTTGTTTATCATCCATACCTTTGAGCAGAGGACGATTAGACGATCTGACTTGTGAACCAATATGTATATGTTCAATGAGAGTCTTTACAGATGCTTTGAGATAGATACTAATACCTTTGTGATTCATTATATCCATATTGTCATAAAAGCAAGGAGTTCCCCCACCTACAGCAATGACAGCATTGTCCTTTTCACTAACTTGAAGTAAAGCCTCGTGTTCGATTTCACGAAAACGCGCCTCGCCCTCTTGTGAAAATATATCTGAGATACACCTATTACAGAGGTCTTCAATATACCAATCTAAATCCACAAACTCGTAGTTCAAAGTATCTGCAAGGTCAAGCCCAATAGTAGTCTTGCCTGCCCCCATATATCCTATTAGAAAAACTGAATTCAAAACTTGAATAAGTCACTAGTGGTTAATAATCCTGAATGAGTCAATGTGTATTCAGCGGCAAGAACTGCACCGAGAGCAAATCCCACTCGAGAATGAGCATCATGAGTGATTGTTATCCTGTCTGCCTCAGAATTGTAGTCAACAGAATGAATACCTGCTATCTCACCTTCGCGTATTGAGGTAATGGGGAGAATCTGCTTATCAAAACTACATGTGGTATTATCATTTTCATTATTCAGTTGCCAAGATGTCTTTCTGTCTAGCCCTGAAATTATTTCATTAGCTAAAGTAATAGCAGTTCCACTAGGGGCATCAAGTTTATGAATATGATGAGTCTCAGTGATGCTTACATCATAATCCTTAAAACCATTCATTATCTTGGCAAGATAACGATTCACAGCAGAAAAAATAGCTACTCCCACACTGAAATTAGATGCCCAAAAGAGAGTTTTCCCCCCTTCGGTGCAAGCTCTGCGAACCTCATCACCATGTTGTTCACACCATCCAGTACTACCACTCACCACCTTGACACCTTGTTCCCAGGCCCTTTGATAATTTGAGAAAGCGACAGCAGGAGCAGTAAATTCAATGGCAACATCAGCACTGCGAAATTTATCTGAATCATAATCTTGTTGATTATCTACATCTATGATACACACTATTTCATGTCCACGCTGAATGGCTACCTGTTCTATCATCTTGCCCATCTTGCCATATCCAATCAATGCTATTTTCATATCTGAGTAAATATTATGTAGTAAAACTTGTTGCGGTTTAAAAGACTCTATCTGTCAGCATAAAATGAGTGAACCTTGAGTTTTTTAGTGATGGTAAAATAATAAGTTGGTACGATTTTGCTTTAGATTGTTGAGATATTTTGGAGTTTGGAGCCCTCAGCCCTAAACAAGGATAAACGCTCACGCAAGTGAGCCTTCAGCCCAAAATAAGGACGTAGCTGGCAAAGCCAGCGATGCGGGCATCGTGACTGAATGAAGGACAGCAAGACGCAAAGAAAAAGCCAAAAACATCAAAATAGCAATAACACCCATAGTTCGTTAATTATTTATTTTTTGCGGGGAATTAATAGAACACCCCTTAATTCATGTTTGCAACTCTGCTCTCCCAGATAGAATCAAGCATAATTGCTTGTTTATCGGTTCAATGATTGAAAGAATTTCAATCTCAATCTCACTAACTTCTACTGCATTGAAAATTTCCTGTACTGTCATATCCATAAATATTTAAAGTAGTCAATGAATAACTGCATACCCTCTTTGATGCGGACATCTTTTTCGGGTTCTATATTGAATTTGTCAGGAACGGATTGATATTCGTCGAATGCGTAGATCATCTTCCTAATCATCTGTAGCCATGACTCGTGTGCCTTTCCTTCTCCAACCTGATTTACGATGATTACTGGCATCCGCCGTTGGGACCTTTTTCAGCCTTGAGAAATGCGTGAAGGTGCTTGCTTATTATGTCGGCAAGTATTTCGTCAAGACTCCACACGTCGCCATAATCAACATCAGAATAGCCTTCATGAGCTTTTTCTGACCATACTTTAGCTTGCCATTTAGTCTTCATTGCCCTCTTGAATTGAATTGTATTGAATCATTACAGCCAGCCTCATTTCGTTGCTGTTCTCGTTGATGCCAAGCCCAAACCTTATTTCCTTGTTGTTGAAGGATTCGTTCAGCCAATCATTGAAGGCTTCCAGCTCACTCATCAACAAGTCATTCTTGTCTGGAGCAAAAAGATAGAGTAGTAGTTTGCATGGACATTGTGAATAACCTATCTTTTCCTTGATTATGTTAACGAGTTTTGCCATTCGCTGTGTATCTCTTCCATCTATACTGCATTCATAAGCGTTAACTACATTACTATCACTAAAAAAGGACTCGAAATCCCGGCTATCAATGCGAATAATGGCTTTGGGTTCCTCAGTTATCTCATGATAGAGTCTGAGACATAGGTCACAATTGTTCCTGAGTTCATCTATCTCTGTTTCGGTACATAAGGCAATCTGCTTCTCGTACCATTTGTGAATAAAAATCTCAAAAGTGTCCATATAAATGCGTTTTAGAAGCTTGATGATGTGCAAAACACAAAAAAGAATGTGGAAAAACTATAGGAACATATCATTTATATTTTTTGTTTGTATGCCTCGATGTCTGCAATCAGGTCATCAAGCAACTCCAATTTTTCTTCTTTTGTAAACGGCTCATCATCTTCGTCCGTATCAAAAGTCCAATCAAGGAAATCTTCAATTGTCCCCTCAATAACATTAAACTCTTCATCAGTCATAAACGTGAAGTAAAAATCTCTAAATTGTGCCATAATCTATTTGTTTTTTATTATTGCTGTCCGGTAAAACTCAAAATAGCATAAAATCCCACCCCGAAGCCCTGTAAACATGGACTTCGGGGTACATTTTCTCAAAAGTAAGCCCCCTAATCAAAAAAGCGTTGGCTGAGGTGGT
>JAGHSE010000284.1 GCA_018066015.1 Candidatus Colivivens equi | reverse complement strand
GTCTATGTCTTTTACTCTTTCACCTTCTTCTTCTTTAATAGTATAGTTATTTCTGTTGATTTTGAAAAATGTCAGTGTATTTCCATTGTCTGCATGGAATATCAATTGATAGTTATCTAATACGCTTACAGGTATTTTTGCTTGTTTATATCGAGTTGTTTTGTATGAAGACGTAGGAATATACCATTGAGTGTTCTCTCCTGTACCATGAATTATATATAGAGACCAGTCTTTTGATATTTTTTTTATTTCTACGTCTATAGCATCTGAACTGTAACTCCAAAACGTTGTTCCTTTCTCTAACGTCAGTGGGTTATCACCATAATTTACTTCATCATTCTCAGCATCTTCACTTGGCTCTTTCTTTCCCTCTACTGTAGATATAAATTCATAGTAAAAAATATCTGGCGAAGTTTCAACGCTTTCAAATTCAAATATCTCTTTTGGAGTTATGTCTTCGTAATCACAAGCAACAGTATCTATTGTGTCTATTTCTTCAGTGTTAGCATCCGTTTGGAAGTGATTGGAAGAAAAGAAAACAATCGATGCTACAATAATCGTACATATTATTAACAGAACAAATACTGCTTTGTTCTTTTTAAAAAATGATTCATTGTCTTCTGTTTCGTATTCACTGTTACTATTCTGAATATTTATTTCTGCTTCGTTAATTATTGACGTGTCTGTTTCAGAAGAAGACTGAAATAATTGAGTGGTATTTTCTAATTCAGTTCCGCAATTTGTACAAAATTTCGCGCTTGCTTTTTGTTGCTCTCCACATTGAGGACAAATAGTAATTGTTTCTAATTCAGTTCCACAATTTGTACAAAAGTTGAAATTATCAGAAAAAGTGTTTTTACATTTAGGACAGTATTTCATATTATTTTTGTTTTTCGAAGTTTTCAATTGTATTGCCGATAATTGTTAAAGATGGGGTTTGTGAAAGAGTTGCTCCATTTTTTAGAAGCAACATAGTATTTCCATGTATTTGAACCTCATCAAATGACAAAGAAAGAATAGGTGACATTGACAGCCCATCAGATCCTCTATCAATCGCTTCAAATTTTGCAGTCCCATCTTCTCTAATTGTCAAATACATGACCATAAGTCCTTCTTCATCACGACGGGATTGTGTCCAGACACCTATAAATGGTTTTATTTTTCTAAGAGACTCTATTTTTTCTTTTTCTCTTATACTTTCCTCGTCCTCGTATTCATCTTCTAGATTAGCAGGATAAAGAGTTTGATTAGATGTTTCTTCTTGTTTTTCTATTGTCTCGTTTGAGTTTTTTTGCTCCGTAGTATCCATTGGAACAAATTTGTCAATGATAATAGCCAAAAGTAAAAGTACACCAATGGCAACCAAAGCCACTTTCATTGTCTTTGTTAAAAAACTCTTCCATGTTGGAGTTGCGTTTTGTAAATAATCATCAATACTTGCATTAGTTAATTCATTGTTCGACGATTCTACTTCTGCACCACATTTTGGGCAAAACCTTACTCCATCAACTAACTTAGTTCCACATTCAGCACAATATGACATTGCAACAAAACAAACGTACGACTCAGTACGCAAAAATTATTAGGTTTGAAATTATAGGACATAGACAAAAGCATGAGTCTAAACGTCATTCAATTAATGATGACAATAAATACTTTTTCCTATGCCTTCCTATCTGTTTGATAGTATATGCAAAATTACAAAGAAAAATCAAACCAACAAAAAAAATCAAATAAAAAAAACAATTACATTTTAATTTTATCTAGAATTCTAACATATCATAGCACTCTTGCAGTTCTTCTTGTCGAATGCCTAGGTATCTTTTTGTAATCTGTACCGAACTATGATTGAATATTTCAGAGAGCCTTATAAGTGCCATTTCTGCTTGTTCGCCGGCTTGCTCTACAACTCTTCGCCCAAATGTTTTTCTGCAACTATGAGTGCTGAAATGCTCAATCTTTAACTTGTACTGCGTCTTAACTTCTTTAAAGAGTGTATTAATTCGTTGTGTGCTATAGACAGTCTTCTTTCTGCTAAGAAAACAAGGCTCATTTCTATCTATAATTCCAAGAGCACTATAACAGTCTGATATATGTTCTCTGAACTGAGCATTAATCTTAATTATACGCTTCTTTCCTGTTTTCTTTTCTTCAAGAATAAAGGTCTCTCCATCCATAAGCATAGCCCAAGTAAGTTTCTTTAGATCACTGATTCTGAGACCAAAGAAGAATCCACATCCTAGAAGGAGAGAAAGGCGATATTTCTTTTCCTTGTAAAGTTTACGTACTAATGATGTTGCTGTGTCCCAATGCAGGTAATCTGCTGTTGTTGTTGAATGTTTTAATGCCATATCTTTATATTGTTATTGTTTGATGATGCAAAGATAATGAAAATGTTTGGTTAAGTATATACA
>JAGHSE010000415.1 GCA_018066015.1 Candidatus Colivivens equi | reverse complement strand
AGTAATAAATGCTTAAATATATTAGACTACCCCATTTGTTAAAAATGCTTATTCTTTTTTTGAAAGTGCACCAACTTTAGCTCTTTCTATAAGTTTGAGTAGACCTTCGTCTGCTTTTTCGTATACTGATGGGTCGATATTTTCCATGTTGCCTAAATTTTTGAAACTGTACAACCAGAGATCCTTCATTGTGATGTCGCTGCCATCCAACTTGAATTTCTGCAAATTTACAAAATATTTTCGATGTCGGTCCCAAAATAATTCGCCAGTATCCAAATTGCATTCTGCTGTACGAGTGATAACGCTATCGATTCCTGCCATAGTCTCACCCATGATGAATATTCCGATGATTTTTGAGATGTCTTCCTTCATGTCTTTCCACACTAAGCCTTTGTCTATCTTGCTGTCCAGCAGTTTGTAAACGTAGTAGTTGGCTCTCGTTTTGAAGAATTTTTGACATGAGTTCTGCATCTCAATCAAGATTGAATCTCCCTTGTCGGTTGTGCAGAGTAAATCAAAGATTACACCTCGTTGATCTTCTGTCTCCCGAGGCATCTCCACATTTTCAAACGATACATCAGTGATTGTCTCCTCGTCTCCATCTAAAATTGCATTTAGAAAAGACATCATGATTATCGGGTCCGACATACAATACTTAAACCCGAAATCGCATCGCAAATCAATAAATTTTGCCATGATTTTTGTGCTGTTTTTTTGTTAGTACTGTGTCTAATCAAATTGACTAAACATTTTATCAATGCAAATTTAGTGATATTTTTGTTTTTTGCCATTTTTTGACTGAGATTCTCTTTTCCTCATACCAAAGCAATAATTCTAATAGAAAAGCACAATCATTATATCAAACATAAATAAAAAAGAGTAATTTTGCACGGCATCGTCTTAGGACGAAGCAACATATAAAGACATAAATAAAGCGTTTGTTGACGCTTGTTTTTAACGTACAGAAACTTAGCAACTTTCAGAAATCGGTTAAAACAAGGGTACGACAGATGCTTACGGTGGTGTGTATTAACATGGCATTTAAATTGTCGTGTTCATATAATGCCTGCGTGGGCTTCTGTATTACCCGTTCTACTGATTTCGGGTAATGCTAAGACCTCTGTGCGTGGAACGGACTAATACTATCCCACGCTTTTTTTATGCCATCTTGTTAACTTAACAAAATAAGACATTTGGCAACAATACACATCGGGCACATAATAAAAGCAGAACTGGACAAACAAGGACGAAAAGTAAGTTGGTTTAGCGAACAGATTGGCAAAAGCAAGAGTGCCACTTTTGCTCTATTTAACCGTGCGTCAATAGATACAAATGAACTAAGCCGAATATCAAAGATTCTTGATGTAGATTTCTTTAGAATACTATCAGACAATTTATAGTCCTGAAAATCAAGACTAATAGTATTGGGATTAGAGACAGGGATTTTGGGAGAGGGATAGTTTTGTTGAGTATTTTTGCGGAAATGAATTGCTTGAATTGTAGAAAGGTACACAACATCTATAGTCCAACCAGTTTATAAAATGAATCAAATCCACAAGATAAATTTATATTATGGCAAATATCATCAAAACATCTGATGGACTCAAGGAACTATTGGAGAACTACATCAGTTCAGAATTAGCCACGAATTATCCTGATACGACTTCATCAGAAAGCAACACTAATCTAGCAAAAAATATCACAATAAAATTGCTAGAAATGTCATCTAACGCACTTTTACGTGAAAGGTTAGAAATACTACATGAGTATGAAAAACATTATCTTGATCTCATGAAGGACTACAAAGAGGAGATAAAGTTTGCAGCTGCACTTCAGGAGGATATTAGAAAAGAAAGAGCTAAATTTTTCTCAGAGACCTTGAAGGAAGTATCTTCCACTTTAAAATCTACAGAAGCAGATAAGGATGTGATTAAAGAATGGACTAGGGATTTAGTATCTAGTTATACAAAATCTCTAGATGCGACAAGCAAGTTAGCAAACGAGCAAGTTCAAGAAATTTTTACTTCTATTCAAGAAGAATCAAAGGATACTATAAAAAGAGCAACGAAAACTGAAAACATTGAATAAATATGGGATTTATCAGTGCCGCAACAAAAATATGCAAATCTATAGGTAGTCCTATAGAAGTCCTCTCTGATTGGGCAAAAGAACCGCTAAAAAGATGGGAAAACCAACGTCAAGAGCAAAATCGCGATAATGACGTAAGGAGAGAGATTGAACGTAAAACAGGTGTTGCAAAAGTAGAAGCTCAAATAAAAAGAGAAGAGACTGAGCTCAACACAGAAATGGAACTACGTAGAATACAAGCAGAAGCTGATTCTGAAGCTCAAAAATCTCAGATTCGTATTAAAGAAGCAAAAGAGAATGCTGATTTGCAAATAAGAATGCAAACAGAAATTGAAAGAATCAATGCTGAAACTGAAGAATGGAGAAAAGATCAAGAATTTCAACGTCTTGTAAAAGCGACAGAAGCTTTTGCTACATTTCAAGAAAAACTTAGTGATCTTAATTTGAAAACGGTAAGAGCTATTGGTGAAATGGACTTAGAACTAAGAGCAAAAGCTCAAGATTTAATTTTATCAAAAACCAAAGAATATAAAGCCCTACAAGATCAAGCCACAAAAGATGCCGAAGAAGAATTTATTCGCATTGAAGAGAAATTTGAGAACAACGAGCGTATAAAGAACATTATGATTGGAGCAGCTGAGACTAAGTTAGTTTCCATAATAAACAATACGACCAAGTTCTTAGACGAATTAAGCATTGACATTCAAAAACTTAATCAAAATATTGACATTTTGGTTCAAGATGGTCAAAGACTTATAAATGCTCAACTCGGAGGTTTTCAAACAAGCAACAATATGTTAACTGGGAACAGCAATAACCGAGTTGATTTCATCGAAGATAAACAAATTCTCAAGAATTATACTATTGACTAAGCATCATTACATTTTAGCACTAAGCATTCTAAAAGAAGGCAGACTTTCTTTGTTGCAACATTTCGATAGTGATGATGACATAAAGGATTTCAACTTACTTAATAAAATAATTGAATCCACACCTGAGACAGCAGAAATTATAAGAAAGATTTTTTTTCTCAATGAAGCAACGTTATTCTTATCAAGGATAAAATCCACCAATACAATTTTTGAAATTGATGGTAAAGAAAGACATGTAACACAAGAAGACATCATTAATGCATGCAAAGGAATCGGATTATATTTAGATACAGAATTGCCTTTGTCTGAAGATAACTCCATTCGAGTCACAAAAAAAGAGCAATTGGAACTTCTTTTAGATGCAAACATCTCTATGGACAAAAAAATCGATAGACTCAAATATAAAATATTAATGGAGAAACAAATGTTCGAAAAGAAATTCAAACAATTTGAGAAAGAAGCCCTACTTTAATTTAAGCAAGTATTTTGCAGTCTAATAGATTTGTTGCCAAAAGAAAGCAAAATTGAGATGGGAAGCCTTACTCTACATTAAACACTTATATTTCGTTTGCTCTAAAGAGTTTATTAACAACACATTCCACGGTTTGATTTATATTTTCAAACCGTGGAATTATTTTATTGCAAAGACAAGACCTTAACCTATAGTTTTTCAATCACATCCAGAGAAACATTCGTCAACTCATGGATTAAGGCAAAGTCAAAACCTTTTTTCTTCATATCAGAGGCAATTCGGAGTGACTCCACTTCAACACCTCTTTCGAAGCCAACTTCCTCCATGTCCATTTCATCCTCCAAACGTTTCATACTAGCTTCGTAGTAGTTAATCTCTTCATCTGATAGTGCCGCTATGTTAGCTTTTTTGAGCAATCTAAGTAAGCCCTCGTCTGCTCGCTTGTATACTGATGGGTGAATTCTGTCCATACTTCCTAAGTTTTTGAGAAAATCAATCCAAATGTCTTTGGTTGTCATGTTGTTGACATCCAATGTAAACTTGGGCAAAGATATAAAATATTTTCGATGTCTGTCCCAAAATTCTCCGCCTGTATCCAAATCACACTCTGCGGTTCGTGTAATCACTTTGTCAAGACCATTTAGTCCTTCTCCCATAATAAAGATGCCAATAATCTTTGAGATGTCGTGCTTCATTTTCTTCCATACATGACCTCGTTCTATCTTTTTACGTAAAAGATTGTATGTGTAGAAGTTCGCACGTGTTTTGAAAAACTTTTGATTGGAATTCTGCATTTCAATCAAAATAGTATCTCCCTTGTCGGTTGTGCAGAGCAAATCAAAGATTACACCTCGTTGATCTTCTGTTTCCCGAGGCATCTCCACATTTTCAAATGATACATCAGTGATTGTCTCCTCGTCTCCATCTAAAATTGCATTTAGAAAAGACATCATGATTATCGGGTCCGACATACAATACTTAAACCCGAAATCGCATCGCAAATCAATAAATT
>JAGHSE010000022.1 GCA_018066015.1 Candidatus Colivivens equi | reverse complement strand
TATTATAACTATAAAATTTTTTAAGCAATGCCTAACGGAAAAAAGAAAAAAAGACACAAGATCTCTACTCGCAAACGTAAGAAGAGACTGAGAAAGGATCGTCATAAGAGCAAATAGACTCCAATATAAATAGGTAATGATTAGCGAATTAATTATTGACGCTCAACCTAATGAGGTCACCATTGCTTTGTTGGAAGACCAGAGATTGGTGGAATTTCAAAAAGAAGGTGCTGAAACAGCCTTTTCGGTTGGCAACATTTATGCAGCCAGAGTCAAAAAAATTATGCCTGGTTTGAACGCATGCTTTGTTGAGGTCGGTCATGAACGTGAAGCGTTTCTTCATTACCAAGATTTGGGAGCTCAGTTCTTATCTATTGAAAAGTATGTCAAGCAGGTAGCGAGTGACAGAAAAAAACTCGTACCGATGGATAAATTTGGGCGATTGCCTGAATTGAAAAAAGATGGCACTATTGATTCTGTACTGGAACTCGGACAAGAGGTTCTGGTACAGATTACTAAAGAGCCTATCAATACCAAAGGTCCGAGACTTTCTGGTGAAATTTCTATCGCAGGGCGCTTTCTTGTTTTGATACCTTTTACTGACAAGGTAAATGTTTCAAGTAAAATTAAAAGTTCTGAAGAACGAGCTAGACTCAAGCAACTAGTCCAAAGTATTAAACCTCGAAATTTCGGTGTGATAGTTCGGACGGTAGCTGAAGGCAAGAAGGTAGCAGAACTGGATACTGAACTTAATTACCTTGTTAATATTTGGTATGATTGTGTGCAACAAGTACAGAAAGCTCCAGATTTACCTATATTGGCCCACGAAGAAAACAATAGAACTGTTTCGTTAATCAGAGATTTATTTAATCCTTCATATGAAAGTATCTATGTCAATGATGCCCAGGTATATAAGGAGGTTAAGAATTACGTCTCTCTGATTGCTCCGGAATGTAGTGATATCGTTAAACTTTATAAGGGTGACGTACCTATCTTTGATAATTACGATGTAACCAAACAAATTAAATCGGGTTTCGGTCGTACTGTAAGTTACAAAAAAGGTGCATATCTGATAATTGAACATACAGAAGCCTTGACTGTTATTGATGTAAACAGTGGTAACAGAAAGCGTGATGTAGAGGGTCAAGAAGGAAATGCCTTTGATGTAAATATGGGGGCTGCTGACGAAATTGCCAGGCAATTACGTTTGCGTGATATTGGTGGAATTATTGTGATTGATTTCATTGATATGGATAAAGCAGAACACAGGCAAAGACTTTATGAACACATGAATGAATTGCTTCGTACTGATAGAGCCAAGCACAATGTGTTACCTTTAAGCAAATTCGGATTAATGCAAATTACTCGCCAAAGAGTACGTCCGGCTATGGATGTGAAGGTGGAAGAAGTGTGTCCTACTTGTTTTGGAAAAGGCACAATGAAATCTTCGTACATCTTTACGGATATTCTCGAAAATAAGATTGATTACATGGTCCACAATCTTGGAAGAAAGAGTTTTACTCTTTATTGCCATCCGTATGTCCATGCATTTATTTGCAAAGGCTTTTGGTCTAAGTTGATGCAGTGGAAATTTAAGTATGGATTTGGGGTTAAAGTTGTTCCTGACCAATCTCTTGCTTTCTTACAATATAAATTCAAAGATAAGCAAGGCAACTTAGTTGACATGGAACAGGAAATTGATTCCAAGACCTGACAAAAGAAAATTAAAAAGGGGTGTTTCGGCACCCTTTTTTATGTTCCAATTACGAACCACTCTCAATTTCGCTTAACTCTAACCAACGCATTGATTTCTCATCAAGTTCATCATTTAATAATGGCAAACGCTTAGAATGTGCTATGATTGTTTCTGTTGAGATTGAACCACTACTTAATTCTTGTTCAATTAATCGTTTTTCACTCTCTAACATTTCAATGTCAAGTGTGAGTTGTTCAAATTCACGTTTTTCCTTGAAACTTAACTTTTTCTTTGCAGAATGGTTATTGGACTCTTTATAGTTTTTAGGGTTTGATTTATTTGTAGTTGTCGTTGATGCTGTCGTTGATTGTGATTCCCTATAAAGTGTGTATCCTCCAGGAAAATCCTGCACAACCCCTTCTCCCTGAAATACAAGTATATGGTCAACGACTTTATCCATAAAATATCTGTCGTGACTAACAATGATAAGACATCCACGGAAATTGATGAGATACTCTTCAAGAATCTGCAATGTCATGATGTCTAAATCATTAGTAGGCTCATCTAATATGAGAAAATTAGGATTTGACATCAGTACCGTACATAAGTAGAGACGGCGTTTTTCACCCCCACTTAGTTTATAGATATAAGTATGTTGCTCCTGAGGAGAAAACAAGAAATGTTGCAGAAACTGACTGGCTGATAGGTGCTCACCATTGCCAAGATCAACATATTCTGCAATGTTGCGGATAGCATCAATTACTTTTGCATTATTGTCAAATTGAATACCTTCTTGGGAATAATACCCAAAACGTACTGTCGTACCTATATCAAATTTGCCATTATCAATAGGCTCTAATCCAAGTAGCATTTTAATGAAGGTGGACTTCCCCACCCCATTGTTGCCCACTATTCCGAGTTTCTCATATCGGGAAAAAGTGTAATTGAAGTCTTTTAGTATAATGTTATCATTAAATGCTTTGGACACACTGCGAGCTTCAAAAATCTTATTTCCAATGTAGCCCCCACTCATTTCAAGACGAATATTCCTTTCATCAAGACGTCGTTTGGCAATCTTTTCTAATTCATAAAAGGCTTCTTCACGATAACGAGCTTTATGGCCTCGTGCTTGTGGCATTCTACGCATCCAGTCTAGTTCGGTGCGGTATAGGTTATTGGCGCGTGCTATTTCTGCAACTGTGTTATTAATTCGCTCTTGGCGCTTCTGCAGATAATACTCATAATTGCCTTTGTAATTGTAAATCTGTGAATTATCCATCTCAATGATTACACTGCATATCCTATCAAGAAAATATCGGTCATGTGTAACCATTAGTATTGCCATAGTAGAGCGACTGAGGTAATTTTCAAGCCATTCAATCATCTCAAGATCAAGATGATTGGTGGGCTCATCAAGTATAAGCAAGTCAGGTTCTTGGATAAGCACTCTTGCCAAGGCTATCCTCTTTATCTGACCACCACTGAGTTCACTTGTCCTTTGAGTGAGGTCGGTGATATTGAATCGAGTGAGTATCTGACGTGCGCTCTGTTCCAAAGAATCATGGGATAATGTAGGTGTCGTAGTAATATTTTGTTTGACTGCCTCAAGGACAGTGTCGTTTGAATTGAAATGAGGTGTTTGCTCTAAATATCCTATTTTGAGTTCGTTACGAAATATTATCTGTCCCTCGTCATATCCCTCTTCACCACTTAATATAGATAGCAATGTTGACTTCCCTGTACCATTCTTTGCTATAAGACCTATATGGTCCCTTTCATTTATCGTAAAGGAAATGTCATGAAATAGAACTCGGTCACCAATACGTTTCCCAAGTCCTTGCACATCCATATATGGAATAAGTGTTGCCATGATTCTATACCGAAATGCAAAGATATGAAAAAAGATTGAAAGATAAAAAATCAAGACTCAATAAATCTACCTTTACTTCTGTCATGCAGTATAACTTTAATTTTATGTTCAGGGGTGTTCTATTAATTACATTTTAGGTGATTTTGACTTTTGTCTTCCTCCTTCGCACCTCGGCAATGCCAAGCAAGCTTGCAATTGCTCTCGGTTTGTCGTCGGTTGAGATTTTACTTTAGCAGGTTGTTGTCCTAAATGAGAGCCTTCAGCCCAAAATAAGGACGTAGCTGGCAAAGCCAGCGATGCGGGCATCGTGACTGAATGAAGAACAGCAAGATGCAAAGAAAAAGCCAAAAACATCAAAATAGCAATAAC
>JAGHSE010000101.1 GCA_018066015.1 Candidatus Colivivens equi | reverse complement strand
CATTATTTGTAGGTTTGCTAGCATTTGCTTTTAGCACAGCCTTCGCTCAGTTTGGTCGTCAACAAGACCCTCATCCAAATCTTGGTCTTAAAGACGCCTACAATGACTATTTTAAAATCGGTGTAGCAGTAAACGTACGCAACATCACTAACGATGATCAAATTGCACTCGTTAAGAAAAATTACAACAGTATTACAGCTGAAAACGACATGAAACCAGGTTCTGTACAACCACGTGAAGGTCAGTGGAACTGGGGCAATGCAGATAAGATTGCTGATTTCTGTCGCCAAAACGGAATTAAATTGAGAGGTCATTGTCTTGTATGGCATAGCCAATTCTGTGACTGGATGTTTACAGACAAGAATGGAAAAGAAGTGACAAAGGAAGTATTCTACGAGCGTCTTCGTGAACACATCCACACAGTAGTAAATCGTTACAAGGATGTGGTATATTGCTGGGACGTAGTAAACGAAGCAATGGCAGATGGCAACGGTGGCGGTAATTTTGGTGGATTTGGTCGTGGATTTGGTCGTCAGCCCAACCCATATCGTGAAAGTCGTCTTTATAAACTCTGTGGTGATGAATTCATAGCAAAGGCATTTGAATTTGCTCACGAAGCAGACCCTAATGCAATCCTTTTCTACAACGACTACAATGCAGCAGATCCTGCTAAGCGTGACCGTATCTTCAACATGGTTAAGAAGATGCAAGATGCTGGTGTACCTATCACAGGTATCGGTATGCAGGGACACTATAATGCATTCGGCCCTTCTCCTGAAGATGTTGATGCAGCTATCACAAAGTACTCTCAACTCGTAAAACATATCCACTTCACAGAACTTGACATTCGTTGTAACGAAGAAATGGGTGGTGGACTTCAGTTCAGCCAGGGTGCAGCAGTTATCCCTCAGTATGTAAAGACACTACAAAAGGATCAGTATGCTAAGATGTTCAAGGTATTCCGTAAGCATAAGGATGTAATTGATTGTGTTACATTCTGGAACCTTGGTGACCGCGATTCATGGTTAGGTGTACGCAACTCACCACTGCCAATCGACGAAAACTTCCGTCCAAAAGACATTTACTACTCAATTCGCGACTTTGATCCTGCTCTTGACAACGTAGTTATCAAGGAAGACTTCGTTCCTTCTACAAAGAACCAGCCTGGTCAACAATATCCAATGGTTAACTCACAAGGTTATGCTCGTTTCAAAATCAATGCACCAGAAGCTAAGACAGTCATCGTAGGACTTGGCCTTGGTGGTTCAGGTGGTACTGTCCTCAAGAAGGACTCTACAGGTGCATGGGTAGGAACAACTGATGGCCCTATGGACGAAGGATTCCACTATTATCATATTACTATTGATGGTGGTGTAGTCAATGACCCAGGTACAAACAACTATTATGGTTCTACACGTTGGGAAAGTGGTATTGAAATTCCTGCACATGATCAGGACTTCTATGCAGCAAAGAATGTAGCACATGGTTTCGTTCAGCAAATACTCTTCCACTCAAAGAGCACTGGTGAAGAAAAACGTGCATTCGTTTACACTCCTCCTACATATGACGGTAAGAAGAAATTCCCAGTACTCTATCTCCAGCATGGTTGGGGAGAAGATGAAACAGCGTGGTCAACTCAGGGACATGCTAACCTCATCATGGATAACCTCATTGCAGAAGGTAAGATTAAGCCATTCATAATCGTAATGACATACGGCATGACAAATGGTACTAGAATTGGTGGTCTTGGCAATTTCAGTGCGAATGACTTCGGTACAGTTCTCATTGACGAACTTGTTCCTTATGTTGACAGCCACTTCAAGACAATTGCAGATCGTGAACATCGTGCTATGGCTGGTCTTTCAATGGGTGGTATGGAAACTCACAGCATCACTCTTGCTCATCCAGAAGTATTTGGCTACTGGGGACTCCTATCAGGAGGTCAGTACAGTCCACAAGAACTTGAGAAAATTGATCCAAAACTTCGTCCTCTCGGTGTATTCATGAGCTGTGGTAGCAAAGAAAGTCCAGCAGCTATCAATAAAGCTACAGAAGATCTCAAGAAGGCTGGCTACAACACTAAGGGATTTATATCAGAAGGAACAGCTCACGAATTCCTTACATGGCGTCGCAGTCTCCTTCAGTTAGCTCCATTCTTCTTCACAAAGTAAGTATAAATAACCTCTCCGCATATACAGGAGAGGTTTTTTTATATTTTGAAAGCAGAGTTAAGAATTATTTACTATCTCGTAATACTTTTTTTGAATTGATAAATTTAGGGCTGGTACTCATATGAAGTATCAGTCCTTTTGATTATCTTTGCTTTCACCACAATAACATAGTAACCATGAGCAAAGGTTGTCATTTTATCGGACAGCAATAATTCCTAAATAGTCAATTTGTTGTTTATTTTACATGAATTTTCAAGAATTTTTCTTACATTTGTATTTCTAATGAATTGAAAAAT
Organism: Candidatus Colivivens equi; assembly: GCA_018066015.1. Taxonomy (GTDB): domain Bacteria; phylum Bacteroidota; class Bacteroidia; order Bacteroidales; family Bacteroidaceae; genus Colivivens; species Colivivens equi. The sequence goes on along the minus strand of JAGHSE010000101.1, from coordinate 2,331 downwards.
ACAAAGTTGAAAAATACATAATTGTGATATATATGAAAAAGTTAGTGACTAAGTTATTGGTAACTATTGTCATTGGGTTGGTTGGTGTGTATCAGAGTATGGCTCAAGTTGCTAAATTATATACTATTCAACAAGGACTCGTCAATAGCGACATACGTAGTATATACATAGACAGCAGAGGCATGGCCTGGATAATGGGACCAGGCAATATGCAAATGTTCGATGGCCATAGATTTCATTCTATATCACTTGAAAATGATGCTACTGGCAATGATATATGTAATGTAGTTTATGGTATTGAAGAAATAGAACCAATGAAATACTTAGTGCGGACTAGTAATGGACTGTTTGAGTATGACCTTTCACTTGATAAGTTTACTCCTATTTATCTTACAGTAAAGGATAGAGGTGCTGATCGTTATCCAATTGGTAATATTGTACAATATCCAAAATCTGATTGTAAGTTAGTTATAACGAATGGTTTTGGTGTGTATGTGCTCAATACCAAGACATTGGCTGTTGACAAGGCAGAATCAATGAAAGTGGAGTCTTTGTTAACGTCAAGTTTTATTCAGAAATCATTTGCAGATAGTCAAGGCAATTTATGGATATATGATGCTCCTGGTCATTTAAGGGCTTTCAATTTGAAAAAAATGAAGCCTATACGTTTAAATTTCGAATCAGATGCTCAAGCTATTCAGTCAATCAGTAGTGTGGAGAGTTTTTGTGAAGTATCAGGTGGCAATATATATTTTGGTACGAATAAAGGTTTACTATATTATGACCATGCATTGGGGAAAGTCAAAGCACTCCCAAATACATCTGTTAACGGAGCACCGATTTCAAGCATAATATATACAAATCAAAAACGTGTGTTTGTAGGTGTAGATAGTTATGGTTTGTATGAATTGGATGCAAAAACAGGATCAATACATCCATATCGAATAGATAATGTAAATTATAATCTTGATTATAGCAAGGTGAAATGTATGAATCAAGATTCTGATGGTAATTTACTGATTGGACTTATGCAGAAGGGTGTGATGGTTATTTCTCCTAGTTCAGACACCTTTAGATATTATGCTGTGACACCTCGAGGTGATGGTAACAATACTTCGTGTGTCACGGCGATTTGTCCTGATGGTCAGGGCAATTATTGGATTGCTACTGATGGTAGTGGTATGTTCAAGACTGCTGGTAGGAATATTAGTGTATCAAGCCCTGTTAATGAAGGACTGAGGTCTATATTGATTCAAGACGCAGTAGTTGATAAACGCAATGTCATCTGGGTGGGATCATACGGTGGTGGTGTGCAGTATTTTGATGGCAAGCAGTTTGTTGCTCCTTCATCATTAGAATCACTGGCAAATATGTATATCATGGCTCTTGCTTACAATCCAAAAGATGATGTGTTGTATATAGGCACTAATGGGAAAGGTGTGTATATGTATAATATTAATACACGTACTTTGACAGATTTAGAGTTCAGTCCGGCAATGAATGTGTGGATTTCAGCCCTATATTTTAGTCCGGATGAGAAATTATATGTTGGGACTGCAAGTGGATTGTGGTGTTATGACAGCAAAACGAGTAAAGAAATGAAGATATTGGAAGAAAAGGCTCGTGCGTGTGTTATTAGGTGTGTTTATTCTGATGGAGATTGGGTTTTGATTGGTTCTAACAAAGGTTTATTGACATATAATATCAAAACCACAGAAAGTCGGGAACTCCTGACTGGCGAACGAGTCGCATCAATTGAACAGACTGATTCGGATTATTGGATAGCTACAGCAACCAATATTGTAAGTATAGACAAAAAGACATTGAGTATGTCAAGATATACGTCATTGGAAAGTTCTTTCCTTGGCGAATTTCATGCAGACTGTAGTGTGTATGACAACAAAAGAATTATGTTTGGAGGTGATAATGGTATCTTTTGTTTCACACCATCTGTTATAAAACAGAAAAAAACAATTTCGTCACCTTTACTTTTCACTGAAATAAGATGTACTGACCAACGTTTGGTTAATATTCCAAAGAAATTAGTGTTGGACCATGATAAGAACACATTCATAGTTGAATTTTGTGTGCCTCAGTATTCGGTGCTAGACCAAATTCGATATAGCTATTATCTTGAAGGTTACGATAACGAGTGGCATGAATGCTCGGGAATATCTGAGGTGTCATTCTTTAGTATTCCTACTGGTTCATATACTTTTCATGTTCGTGCATTTAATGAATTAGATTTGGAAAACTATGTAGAAGAATCTCTGGCAATTCATATCAAGGCTCCGTGGTATGGTTCAATGATGGCTTGGTGTATATATATTC
>JAGHSE010000305.1 GCA_018066015.1 Candidatus Colivivens equi | reverse complement strand
CGTAATAAATTATTTCGTTTATTACATTTGCATTTCCGTAATATTTTATATCTTTGCAGTAGATTCTTCAAATATTAGGTTGCGAAATAATTTATGTCGGCAAATATGCGCACACAGCATAACAAGTGTACTACAGAGTGGTCTGAGATCCGAAAATCACGGTTTTCGGTAAGATTTCACTGGTTCTTGTTACCTATTTTCTCGTTTTCATGGTTCAGAGAGGTGATCAAATCACGTTCCAGGAGGGGTTAAAGCCGCTCTGGAGACTCCCATACAGGTCATTCCCTATTGCAACCTGCAAATTTTGTAGCTATTTTGTGACTTCGTTTCTCGGTTCGTTTTCCGTCACACGTTTATATCTTCTTTATTATCAAGCGACTAAGCTGCAATCAGGCGATACTTTGGAGATGAAATTCGCATTCCATATATATCTACAAGGACTTGGATAGTGCTTATCTTTGATTCAATCAAATGTTTTTCTTCAGAAGACATTTTTAGATCAAACAATTTACAAATCATGTTCCCTAGTGGACTAAAGCAAATTTCTGGTGTACCTAATTGAAGTGTTCCTTTTGCTGCCTCCGGTTGCCCTGCTAACCTATCATTATAAAGAGATAGACAATCACTATAGAATGTAAAATAATGCTCTAATTCTTTGTACTTCAGCATGCATTTCTCCCATTTTCCTAAAGGAATTAGATGTCCTTCATTAAGGTACTTTAAGATACAAATTTGTTGAAGGCTTAAAGACGCATATTTTAGTAACATCGCATTGCCTTCTTCATAACTGATTGTATGATCGAAACTGATATTTGCAAGGAACGACGAATACCCAGACATCTTCTTTGCTTCTATTTCATCTTTGCACTTCAAAAGCGCCTGTTCTAAGATCTTGCTTGCTGAAGATTGTTGATATTCATCGATTTGGTAGAAATCGTCTGCTCTTGGAATCTCATTAGCATCAAGTCTTTTTTGAATCTTATTTAATGCTTGTTCATATACAACATTGATACGAGCGCCTTCATTATGACATACGATACGATTCGCCAAGCCTTGAGATACCGCAGTAAAAATGGGCGCTATGACAGAATTAGCTAATCCTAATTGCGGAAATATCAATCCTGTAGTAGCTCCAATTAAAGAACCAACAGTATTTGCTCCAGCAGATATCAATAAATCACGATTATCATTTATCATTATTATTCAAATTCTAGATACCTTAATTGTGGACAAGCTAAAGCTGTATAGTGGTAGTGCTTTTGTTTATTATGGGCAAATTTGTATCATTGATTTCGAAACGTTTTATTTAGCGTCTTTAGATGCCCAGGCATCATAATGGACTAAATAAGCACTATCACCCAGATTATTCCATACAGGTGTGTCTAAATCCCAATATAGGTTGTAAGTAGTTGTACCTCTTTTGTTTTGGAATGATGGTAAGTCAGAAGTTCTGAATTTTCTAGTATATAGAACCACAAAATCATCTTTTTGTACTTGTAAGTCAGGAAACAAATACATATGTCTATTCCTATTTGATTCAATACCTTTTTCATCATATGTAGTATCAAATAATAAGAATCTACCCATATTACAATCTTCTAAAACCTCGATTACAACTTTCTCAGTTTCCAAATTGTCTCTATCTATTCTTTTTATTCTTACTTGCATACTTTAATTATCTTTAGGAAGTTCATCTTCTTCACTTGAAACAAGTGTCATCACATAGTCATTAATCTTTTTTTCAAGATTCTCTTCAGATAGCGTAGATTTTATCCTTTCATAACTTTTATTTACAAGTGGCTTGTATATAGAATTAATGATAAGATTATTAAAATCGCCTTCTGTTGCCTGATTATATTCAAGAAGTCCAAATGAACTAAGCATCATTACGACACAGAACATATACATGACAAGTTCTTTATCATCCTTATACCCTAATACATTTAAGAAATCATTAACTGACATAGGTCTTGAGGCCTTATAATCTATGAATGCATTTGATACATAAATCATTTGAAGGGCCAAAATAGATGTATTAGCGACAAAGTACTCTATGAGTCCATCTTTGGGCGTTGTCTTCTTGATACCATCTTGCATAGATTTTGAAGTCATTACCGATTGGTCTACTCTTTTTGACAAATCATCAAACTTCATGTCATGATCCTTGAATCGCTTTTCTATATGTTTTTCTAATTGTTCAAGGAGTTCCGATATCTGTTTTACCGTAGCCTCTTGGTCTTCCTTATTTTTTGTTGCCGAGGATTCCAATGTATTCGACAAAGAAGTTAACTTTGAAAGAGACTTATCTACAGAATCAGAAACCTCCTTAGGCACATCATTCAAACTATCTTTCACACGAACAAGAGAATCATTTGAAATCACAGTTATAAAGATAGCTAAAACCGAAAGAATCAAGGATGCAAGAGTCGCAGCAAATGATATAGTTTGCATGATCATTGTTGACTCTGGATTTCCAATACAAATCCAAGTGACCAACTGAATAACAATAAAGGTTGCAATTCCACAAATATACCAAATATGGACCTTTCTTATTGATTGTCCTGTAGGTTTATGATGTAAAAATATGGCTATTATCGCAATTACTGCAAGTAAACAGGTTATAAGCTTCAGAATATCAGAATTGATATAATCCATATTATTGTATGTTAAAAATGGTAAAACAAATTCTTTTAGTTAACGCTCTCGAATCATAGTCCCTTTCGATCATCCTGATAGACATGTACATTCGGAGAGAATAAACTAGACCCTACATATACATATATTCTAGACTCAAAAGCAGACTGATTATCCTTAATGATGTCACATTTTGTTAGGAAGTCTCTACAAACTCTTCGTTTAATTTTAACCTTACGACGATCATCTGTAGGCAAGTCTCGTTCATAAACAAATAATAAAATGATTAAATCGTTATCACGTTTTAATCGATTTCCAATTGTTCTCCACCAGACTTTATCTGTCTCGCCAAAAGAAAGACCCATTGTTACAATCAAATGCGCATCATTAATGTAAGTTGTAAATCGTTCATCAATGCGGGTTCCAATCTCGTAATTTGATCGAGGCTTTACCAAATAGTCCAAAACATCCTCGTCTTTGGCGAATTCTGGATTATCGATTTGTTTTTCATCATTGACTCCCATCAAAAGATACGAAGTTCCAAGAGTGCCATGTATTTTTTCGACAGTTCGAAGTCGATAAGGAATACCAGACGTAGGTAATTTACGCTCGCTATTATAAATATCCAAGCATTTATCAATAACATCAGTATAGTTGAAAGATACGATTGTTACAATTCTTTCTCCTGTATATCTTTTGAAATATGAAGCATATTCCAACTTTTCCCGCTCGTTCAAATAAGAATCTGGACGGACCAAATCTTTGATATATTTGTCTATTATTTCCTTTGAGGGGGTATAGCTCTTGACCTGATTTATCAAATATGTCCTTAACTGTTCACAAAGATCATAGTAAAATTCTTCGAACTCATCTTTATCTGTAATATCTTTTGTGAATTGACCTAAGGCAAATTCTAAGTCACTCCATTTTTCACATTCATCGTCAGTAATCTGCTCTATCATTTGAGCTTCGACTTTGTTCTTGGGTTCCTGTTCCTTTAGATATTTATAGAAGTCCTGATAGGATGTTTTAAGCCCTTGTGCTATATCAAAACCGTTTCCAATCAAATAAAGAATGTTCATCTTTTCAATAGTGCATTTACGATGCCTATGTGGCACTAAATAATTTATTGGTTTTAAGGTTTAGTTTATTT
>JAGHSE010000235.1 GCA_018066015.1 Candidatus Colivivens equi | reverse complement strand
TTTCTGTCGCCTTACAAGCTATCGGCATAGCAACTTCGTAAAACAAGGCTCCGAGAACGAACGCTGTTAGTTTATCTTTAATCATCCTCTTCTTCCTCCTCGTCTTCTTCTGTAACGATAAAAAATTCAAGAAATTCATCTAAAAGGTCGGTCATATATTATCCTTTCTGTGTTGTTAGAATTATCTTCTGCATAGGATAAGGTTCATCATTCTTATTGGTTACAAACATATCAACAAACTCGCCTGTGGAAAGGTTGAGATAGCCGTATATCTTAATATTTTGTTCTTCTGAGCCAAAACGAACTTTATGAACATGGATTATTCTGTTAGGGAATAGTCCGTTATATTCCTTCTCGTTCACATACATCTCAGCAATGGCTCTCTCATCATTTTTTAGTGGCGCAACTATCGTGCCTACATCTAATTTATTAGCGACGGCACTTGAACCCGCAATACAACTCTTGTCAGGCACTTTTGCGTTGTTGAGGTTTGCATTGGTCTGAGTAAAAGTCAGTATAGCTATATTGTATTTTCTCGCCATCTCTTTGAGTTCAGAAGCCATATTAGCAAGCGTTTGGTCGGAGCGAGTTTGTACTTTGTTCTTTCTTGCGAGTTCGCTATTGACACTGCTCTGTTCGCTAATATAATCAAAAACAAGGAATCCGACACCCTTAGTCAGCACATAGTCTTTGACATAGTTATCTATCTCTTCCATAGTAAACTGTGGCATCGTAACAACATACAGATTGCTTCTGTTGACTACTTCAATGGCGTGTTTAACTCTCTCTTCTTCATCGTACTCATAATGACCATCCATTATGTCTTTGGCACCAACCTTAGCCACAGCCGCCAATATACGAGGGCTTAACTCTGTGCGACTGTCCATCTCGTATTGAATATATAGTCCAGCTTCACCACTATAACAAGGGTTTGACACCCAAGAGTGCGTCTTAATGTCAAAGATTTCATCGCAACAGATATTGGCTAACGCCGCTGTACCTATGCAACTCTTGCCGCCACCACTGGGGATTGAATAACAACTCAACTGCCCTTTAATTAAACCTCTTGAAGCCGTATTAAGATACTGACTAAAGGTAGAATAACCAAACATCGGCTCTCTCTTAAAGCCCTCAACAACTTCAAGCAAATCTGCGCCAAGCTTATATTCTTCTATGGTTTTATCGCAATAGAACTGCTTCTTGATAGTTGACAACTTGCCCTCGAAGTGCTTAATAATCTCATCAACTTCCCACTCGTCAAGTTGTCTGTTCTGTTGTTCTTCACTGCCCTCGACATCTATAATGTCCGATATGTCAATGCCTTGGTCGCTACATTCTCTAAGCAAGGCATACTTTTTGAGAACCGCCACATAGTAATCTATGTTCTCAAGGTTGCATATCTTTTTTGTTGCTTCGATAAAGCCACTTACATCGCTCTCAAGCAACACGGCTTCTTGCTTTGGGTAGTTCTTTATGTACTCAAGGACATCAACCTCTGTTATCTCTTGAACGCCTTTAAGATAGAGGTTCTTTATTGAGGCAAACAATATACGGTGAAATCTGTTGGGTGTGAAATCTTCTTTTTTGAGATTGTACCTATCAGAACAAGTTAAAGATGGACTATGACATAGACAACCTAAGAGTAGTGCAGCTTGGTTATCGTTGTAAAGAACTGCCAATTAATCACCTTCTTTAAGTCTTAGATAATTACTATAACTCTTGTATGTTTTGTTCATTTCGGCACAAAATTCTTTATACTTGCGAGTATACTCGTAGCTCTTGCCAAAAATGTTATTAACAGCTACATACAGACGAGGTTCATACTTTTTAATAATGGTAAGCTCGTTCTCAAAGTCTTTTCCAAAAGGACATCCAGCACAACCTGTGCGTTCCAAACCATATTCAGTATAACACTTACTATGTACAACATCGAAAAATTCTTCGTAGTCTTTCTTATCATTATCTTTGTACCACCAAATAGGTCTATAATTATCTGCTTCTCCGCATTTTTCATCAAAGCAAGACTTATATGCTGTAGCTCTAACACCACCTTCTGCCTTACGCAAACCAGTAATATTTAAATCATAATCATTTTCATCAAGAATCTTATGAGCAACATCTTTTTTGGCATACTTACAACATACATTAGAAATCATAAAATCGGGAGGGTACGCCATCATAAACTCTTTGAGCCAAGCATTTTTAACAATATTAAATGTTGAAGTAGGATGCTGATTACACCACCACTTTAATGCGCACTTACAATGAGGATAACGAGCAAGTAGTTCTTCAAAATCACCGTCTTCCCACTTAAAATTATGCGCCTGAAGTCTGCGAATCATTTCACTAGCATTTTTGCTAATAAAAGGCTGTCCGTACTTCTTACAAGTTAACGGAATAGGCTTGATAGCCCTATAAGGTCTAATGGTCACACCATACTTAGCTTCAAGTTCTTTAAGATGGTCTTTGGTTGCCTGATATTCAAGTCCAGTATCAAACCACACATAATCTATCTTGTGGTCTACATCGCACTTGGTACAAATATCAAGCACAACATCACTATCTGCTCCACCACTAATAGAGCAAAGAATCTTATGATACTTGTCAGAATTAATTTTTGACCAAGCTTTGATAAAGTTGTCTACGATGACTTGGTTTTTGGGCATATCGGTTAAAATTTCAAAAATTTCCATGTTAGTTATCCTCTCTAATATGTATAAAATTATGATGGCTACCGTAGTCAATAACG
>JAGHSE010000142.1 GCA_018066015.1 Candidatus Colivivens equi | reverse complement strand
GTTACTAAAAATAAACGAGAACAAAACAAAGTTCGTCCTCGTTTTTCAAATTTATTTGAATATTACTACTTTACCATAATGAGTCGTGAACTCTGAGTGTCAGCATCTTTTACGATAAATATACCTTGTTTGCCAGTAGTTCTGCGTAGATTTGTTACTACATTTTCTGAGTCGGAATGCATACTGCCAACAAATACACCTGTGGTAGTGTAGATATTGTAATTACCACTACTCTTCTTCGCTATAGTATCTATTCCAGTCTCTGTTGAGATGAATACCAATTTATCCACATTAAACCCTGCAGTTTTTGCAGTAAATCGGATAACATGTCTGCCAGCAGAGAGTGTCTTATATGTCTTACCTGACTTAACGGCATAAGTGCTCGTACCGCCTGTGGAAGATAAAGATGTCTCTGGAAGATAAGATGTTACCTTTCCGTTATCAGCAAGTGACAAAGTAAACTTAGCAGTACTCTTTGATGCATAGGTAATTTCGTAATTATACTTTTCATCATGATCAACATCAACGGTGTATTCAAGCCATTCTCCTGCCTGTAAGTTAGATACTGCATATTCTCCAGTCTTAATCTTTACCAGGTCAATACCTTCGCAGTCATTTCTATAACTAGCCGTTGAACCCTTGTGGCTTGCATCTGGATAATGGAATGTAAGACCTTCTCCTCCCTTATCAAAGTTTTCTGCCTCAATAACGCCTGGTACTGTAATAACTTCATTAAATGGAGAACGTGGATTATTGACTGTGAGTTTCAGAGTGTAGTATTTTGACTCTTTTCCTTCAGTATCAACTGCAACTGCTGTAAACACATAAGAACCCTTAGCCGTAGGTGTGTATTCATACGTTATATCAGCATCTGGATTTTCACTGTCAATTTCTGCAACACCGAGTTGAATCATGTTGTCAGTATATAAACGAACCTTACTAATCTTTGCTGTCTTTGATGTATTTGTGAATGTGAATATTGTAGGACTACCAACCTCTGCTGGCGAAGGATTTGCTGAAAGTTTCATTGTGATTCCTGCATCAATATCTGCACGTTTGAATTCAACCTTATCAATATTACAACTTGAACCTGTAATATCTACATGAAGAGTCTGTTTTCCTTCTTTCAGAGGAGCATTCAGACGAACATACACTGTACGATAATTATCCCAGCTACTTTCTTTTACACAATAGAGAACGATGTTATCTGAAAGTATCTTTGTGCCTTCATCATCAATTGCAGACAAACGAATTGAAGAATTAGTTACGCCAGAAGACCCCGTAAGCTCTATTGCGTATGTCCCAGCTTCCTTGACATCCACTGTATATTCAAGCCATTCCCCTGAATTAGTATATCCAATTGCGACACCGCCATTACCCTTAACAAGGTCAACACCTCCTGCATCGGTACGATATGACTTGATATCACCTTCGTTGTTTGAGTCTGAATCATGGAATGAAACTCCTTCACCACCCTGATCGAAATTTTCAAATTCTATCACTCCAGGTATTTCTGCTATCTGCTTGTAAGGTGAACGAGGCTTGCATCCCGTAATGCTTCCTAATCGTTCAAATGTCTTTCCATCTTCAGTCGTTACAACCGCCTTGAGATTGTATTTCACTGTACTTGTAGGAGTATATTCTACCACATATGGAGCTTCGGTCATTGTCTTCACAAGCGTGTTGTTGATATAAAAATCAATATGATCCACTTTGCGTGAAGGATCAACCATGTCGGCTGTGACTGTGATACTGGTTGGTTCGTTGATAGTTGCCTTATATGCCTTTGGTCTTATATAAAGTGAAATTTCCTTCTTCATACCAGGGAAAGGGCTCTTCGCATTTATGGCAGCATCAGTTTTCATATATTCTCTAATCCATGTCATAGCAGGACGATCCTTGCCGTCTCTAATAAGACCAGATACACCTTTCGCATCACCTTCGTCAATCCAAGTGGCTCCGTAGATATATCCCCAAAAAGTCACACCAGCACAATAATCAGCTTCCCACATTAAAGGTAATTGAGCTTTTATATCCTTGAGCTGTGCTTGGTCGTCTGTTGTACCTATATCGTATTCTGATATATACATTGGCATCTGCAAAGCATTATGGATTTTATTCATCACTGACTTCAAAGTAGAAGCTGAAACTCCCTTCAAGTCATGCGACTGACATCCGTAAGCATCAACTGGAGCACCTGCATCACGAATTGTACGGACTAAATTAATGTAATCATCAGTATTCCACTGGAATGTATTAAAATCATTGTAGATAAGGATTGCATTAGGCCAACGCTCATGTACCATTTCAAAAGCCTTAACTAACCAATCATAACCTGATTTACCACCACCGCCTAGTGCTTCTTCAAATAAATGAGTTCCCTGCTGATGTCCAGGCAAAACCTCATTTGCCACATCAATAAGTTGCAGGTCTGGATAATGCGCTTTGGCAGCATCCATCCATTTTACAATAGCATCATAGCGTTCCTGAGCACTGAGAGATTCTATCCAACTTGGATACTGAGACCCCCAAATAAAACAGTGGAACTTAAATGGAAAATGATGTTGTTTTGCATAGTTATAAGAGTTGTCTGCCCCACCCCAGTTAAACGAACTGCGGTTGCCTTGTACAGAAGCCCACTTTGTCTCATTTTCAGGAGTGATTTGGTTCCACATTGTGTAATAACTGCCACCGCCACCTTCAACCTGGCCTCGAGTAGTAATGTCTCCGAGAAACTTGTCTGGATTTTTTGACAACTGTGCCCAAGAATTTAAACCAATCATCAAAAAAACAATTACTAATAAGTTTGTAAA
>JAGHSE010000045.1 GCA_018066015.1 Candidatus Colivivens equi | reverse complement strand
CTTGATAATACATCAAAAATCTCTATTAATAATTCTTCTGAAACATACACTTCTAACTTCGTTGACTTCAAATAACACTCTAACAACGATATCTGGTTATTTATTAGAAGAGACAACCAAATATTACAATCAAAAATTACTTTCACTCTCCTCTTCTATATGCTTTTATCTCCTCAATTATTTCTTCGTCAGACATAGTACACTTTGGCATTTTTTCCATAGCGGACTTCATTTCATTCCATAATTCATCTGTGGACATATTTTCGTATGACCTTTTGGTATTTTGTAACAAAACCTTCTTTGCTACTTCTACCGTTACTACTCTTTTTTTACTTTGTACTCCTAGCATAATCTTAATTTTTACTTCCGCAAAGTTACTGATTAAAGATCAAATAAAAAAGGCTCTATCCTAGATAATGACTGATAAATTTGGGCAGTCGAGCACATTTGGACAACCCATATATAGTTACCACATTTTTTTATCTTAATGGTAGCGTTTAATCTATTATTCGTACTTTTGCAAGTAAATAACATTTAATAAATATGGACACCTACATTTCTCCGTTTGAATACCTTGGTATAATGGCTCAAGGCGGCAACATCTTTTATTTTCTGATCAATGCCTTGTTCCTGTTCCTGGTTCTCCCTAAGTTACAACCGAAAAGAAACGAGGCGACAGCCGCCATTCACAACTCATTGGGCTGGCTGCTGGTCATCTACCTTGCCAACTATACATTGTGGATTGCTCCCGAATTGCTCCAGCCCACTTGCGGTTACTATCAGATAGCGAGAGTTTATCCAGACTACAACACCTTCATGGAATATATGGACCTTGCCATTCTGCCACTTTCCATGGTGTTTGGCTCCACTGTTCTTGTGGGTAGAATGCCCAAAAGATGGCTTGGCACCGCCATCATTGTGCCTTATGTATTATATGCCTTGAACGACGTGTTTGAAGTCCTACCTTTCAAATTGTACACCTTTGCTTACATTACCACATCTGTTATGGTTTTGGCACAGTTGTTATGGTATGGCCATTTCATCAAAAAATTCGATAAGAAATTGATGGAAAACTATTCCAATATTGACAGAAGAAGTACTCGCTGGGTGTTTTGGACTCTCGTTCCTTTGTTTTTCCTATCAATCCTCTATATACCGTTCAACATTCTTGCTGATGACGCTAAATATAGGGTGCTTTACGACTTCCTTACATTCATTTTCCTTTCTGGTATTGTAGGATGCGCTCTTTCATACAAGGTCGACGATATGACTGTCGACTTGATTAAGGAGCAACTTCAGGAAATGAAACCTGAGGAGAACCAGCTGATCGACAAATTTAAGGAGGATTTTGTTCAGCCTGCGTCTGTCTCTGCGACTCCAGACACATTAGCTAAACCAGAGGCAGTAACTTCCAACTCTGATAGTCCAGCACAGGCACAAAAAGAGTCTGTAAACAATACATCGGCAACCTCCGCCAAATTCGAAAACTTCGCGGAGATCCTCAATAAGTTGGAAGAAGAGAAATTCTACCTGGACACCGAGGTCAACATTGACTGGATTTCAAGCAAGCTTGGCACCAACCGACACTATGTGTCCGACTTTCTCAACCAGGTGAAACACGTTACTTTCTACGAGTACGTTAACACACTGCGTCTAGTCCATGCGGAACAACTCTTAAAAGAGGGTAAGGAAAAGGTTTCCGACATCGCCTTCATCAGCGGATTCAACAGCGACCACACTTTCCGTAGACTTTTCAAGGAAAAATATGGCTGCACTCCGTTGCAGTATCTAAAATGTGCGTGACATAAGGCTATCCATAAAACAAATGAAAAAGCATTGCATCTTTGATGCGATGCTTTTTTTTTATCATCTTATAATC
>JAGHSE010000393.1 GCA_018066015.1 Candidatus Colivivens equi | reverse complement strand
CTGGGACGGGGGAGTGGATAAGGTTTGGGAACCAGCTGATACAACTTATAGAGCAATTGAAGCAGAACTGAAGCACCGAACCAACTCAGAAGTTCTTTATTTTACTGCCAATGATTTTGGTTCTTATGGACAACCTTGGAAAAAGGTAGGTGACCACTATTTTTGCAAATAAAAAAGGCCCTAAGGGAAGCAGGGCCATAGATCAATAAGTACTACTCTTTCGAGCACTTTTTTATTTTACCACAAAGCTTGAGATTAGCAAGAAAAAAGGGGGATTAAGCTCCCTTAAGTCACTTGCTAAAAGTATTATCTATTCGACCAAAAAACATAAAAAAGGGAGAAAAAATTAAATGCCGTATATCAGGGAAACCTGTGTGGCTGGAAAAACTATAGAGATTAATAAGTACTACACTTTTCGGAACCATTCAAAGGGAGAGAAGAGAGCTGCAAGGGAGCATCCAAGTAGTGAAGCGCAAAAAAGAATCAATCAGAGGAAAGCAGTCAAGGAGCTCAGGAGATTAATGAACTGTAACTTTAGTGATGGTGATTTGCTTGTTAGATTGGATTTTTATAAAAGGCCAAACATTACTGGAGAAGAGATGCAGCATTGCATGGCTAAGTGTATCCGCAAATTGAGAAATGATTTTGCTAAAAGAGAGAAGCAACTCAAATATATCTATGTCAAAGAGATTGGTCCGCGAGGAGGCAGGCATATCCATATGCTTTTAAGCAGGTGCCAGATTGAGACACTGACCAAAGTGTGGCCGCACGGAGGAATCCATATTGACCCACTTAATTCAAATGGGCAGTATTCAAGAATTGCTGAGTACTTTATCAAGTACGCATTAAAGACAGAGGCCACTGAGGGTCAGCTTATTGGCAAAAGATATTATTGCTCGCGAAATCTCGAAAAGCCAAAAGTAACTAAAAGAGTTATTGCTTCAAACAAATTCAGAAAAGAGCCAAAAGAGAGAAAAGGCTATTACCTGGATAAGGATTCTATTAGATCAGGCATAAGCGGAAGCACAGGCTACGAATTTTTCAGCTACACGTTAATTAAGCAAGAAGACAGAGGGGGAGGATGATGTTTTCTGTAAATCTATACGTCTATTCTTCGGTCAAAAGACCAAATCAGCATCAGGGAACAGTTGTCTATATCCTAGAGATGCCCACATCAAAAGGTTCAGCCACATTTACGAATAAATTATCACTTGAGGATACAACACCAAATGGTTCTGTCTTACAAGGGATTTATGCGGCTTTAGGACACATCACAAAGCCTAGCCAAGTGAAAATATATACAACAAATCGGTATATATATCGAGGCATCAATGATTTATTACCAAAATGGCAAAAAAATGGTTATAAAACATCAAAAAATAAGCCAATTTGTCATCAAAAAAAGTGGCGCCTTACAGAGGATTTCCTCTGTATTGAGGGACTTATAGCCACACTTGAGGATAATACCTATTTGGAATGGATGAAGAGGGAGGCTGAGGATGGATGAAATAAACCTTGAGGAAGTTTGGAAACAGTTCTTTGAGGAATACATAGAACTAAAAAAAGAGTATAGCCTGCTTCTGAGGACAAAAGCTGTTGAAGGACTGGCAACAATAGAAATATACCAGGTTACAGCTTCAGAGCATAAAAGGATTATTAAAGTTGAGGAAGAGACTCAAGAGAATGCATTCAGAGCAGGCATTAGAGAAATAGCAAGATTTAAGGCTCTTCAAAAACATAAAAGAGAAAAGGAGAAACAAAATTGAAAGATTCAAAAGGATGCTGCATCTATTGCGGCCAAATCAAGATGGTTCAAGTGCCAGATTCATTTACTCAGGAGCAGATTATTGAGGAAGTGACAAATCAGTGCAATTGCGAAGAAGCAAAGGCACATCAATTCAAACAGCTTGAGGAAGAACTTAAAGAGCAGAGTAAGCTTACAGCGCAGGGGATGATTATTGAATTATTTAAAGAGCAGTTCCCTGAGGTAGCAGAGCTATTGCAGAAGGCAATTATACCTTTAGCAGAGTTTAGATTTGACAAGCTGACTATCAAGATTGATGAAACAACGACAGCGCATATATCTATTAATTCAAAGGGAGAAATTAAGGTAGAGCGCATTGACAAGAGAAAATATACAAGAGTCACTGATAGATAGTTGAAAAGCATAATGCAGCAGAAGGATGGCTGCTGTTACTTATGTGTTCGACTTCGTGAGGATTATGGTTTGAAGCCTATAGAAGAGCATCATGTCTCATTTGGTAGCGCAAACAGGGCATTATCTGAACGCTTTGGATTAAAAGTGTATTTGTGCCCTGAGCATCATAGAACTGGCAAAGAATCAGCACATTTAAATCATGCCATAGCAAGACAGTTGCAGCAGGATGCGCAAAAGAGATTTCAAGAGTGCTATCCAGGACTAAGCTTCCTTGAAGTGTTCGGCATTAATTATATAGATCCGGCAGAGGAAGAGGAAGAAACAGCGCACTCAGATGCATTCAGTATAGAGCAAGGCTTCAAATTCATATAGGAGAGAGAAAAATGTGGATGAATGATTCTGAGATAGCATTAAGCTACAAGCGCGCAAGCAATCCCAAAACCCAAATAAAGATACTGGCAGAATTAAATTTGTGCAGTAAGGCCGAAATTGAAGAGATATTAATCAAAGCAGGGGAAATAAGGCCAAAAGAGAAAAAGAAGAAGGTACAAGAGAAAACTGAAAGTGATGATATTGAGGGAGAACAAGAGATGAAGATTCCAGAGTGCATATTGCAGTATGCCTTTGATAGGCTGACAGAGATTGAGGATTCAATTGAGGCACATCAGAAGGCAATCCAAGAATTAGAAGGCTCTTATCAGGAGATGGTTGAATTTATAGGAGAGAGGAAAATCACAGATGAGAGGAACAATACCAAGTGTCAAGTATAAGGATGTTCGTGCATCAAAGCAGATGACTAAAAGAATTTTGCAAGTAAAAAAGGAACTGCTAGATGAGACGAACCTGCAGATTGATATTTTATATCACGCAGCTGCCATAGCTTTAAATAGATATCACGGCTGGACGGCTGATGAAATCTGCAATTTCTTCCATAAAGCGGAAGAAGCAGGAGAAGATTGCACAAAAGACTTTGAACTATCAATGATTGAGTTGTGCTGGGAAGAGCTTGGAATAGAACTGATGGCCGAAGGGATAGAAAAGAGATGGTTTGAGGTATCCTTTTTGGATTCGGAAAAGGATTTGGACAGAATGAAGATGGACCAGTTCAAATATTATCAGTTCTTCAAGAATCAAATTCCTTGGGTCCCAGCTCAAATCACAGCATCAATACTGATAGCACTCTACAGAGCTGCGGACTGGAAGCCAGAAACTTGTGGAAAGTTTATCAGTGAACTCGAGGAAGTGAAATTTTATTACAAGAAGGACCCAGAAGTGCTCAGAGAACAATGTTTTGAAGAGTGTGGGCTTAAGCTGCAAGAAAACTTCTGGGTATTTGAAGAAGGAAATAAGTAAATGAGTGAAGAGTTTAAAGAGTTAGTTAACAGCATTATTGCAGCAGTATTTTTAATTCTGATGATCGTGCTGTTGACTAAGCAATAGGAGGAAATGCTATGAATGTCAAAGAAGTGTTATTTGAATTAAATGATTGTCAACGCGTTATGGATGCGCTAGAGGAAGAGATTGAACTTGGAGGAAATGTTGTTCTGTCAAATCAAGATGCGAAAAGGACTTTAGAAATAGTCAAAAAGTATGCTTTGATGCAGTTGCAGCAGGACATAAAAGAACAATAAAAAGTGATGCCTTCTAATTCCATCAGAATTTATTAGAAAGGAGGTAAAAAAGTTTTATACCACACGCTTTTTACCAAACTGATGGAATTAGATTGACATAAATGAAGGGAGAAAAAATGAAAGCCAAGGATTATTTGAAGCAAGTTAAGCAGTATCAGATTATGATTGACCAGCTAACAACAGAGATTGCTGATTTAAGAATTATGGCAATAGGTAGTGGCTCAAATGGTATTAGTGCAGACAAGGTTCAGTCTAGTCCGGCTATAGAGGACAAGATGGCAGCAGGGGTTGCCAAGTATGTTGATTTAGAAAATGAGTTGCTCAATAAGAGATGGGAATATGCCAAATTAAGGTGCAAGGTTTTAAATGAGATCCATGAGCTGACGGATTCAAGATTTATCCAGATTCTATATTTGCATTATGTGTTAGGGAAGCGTTTAGAAGAAATAGCCTGCATCATGAGGAAGTCCAATGGAGAGCCTTATAGCTATGATCATATTAATGCATTACATGGAGAGGCCTTGATTGCCTTCCAAGAGGTACTGGATGAACGAAATATATAATCAATCAAATATCAAGACATATCAAGAGCATGGAATTTTAGATTCAAGAGCGTACATATATCACTGCGTATTGTGCGAGGAACTGACAAGCATTGATGGAAGCATATCCATGAGAGGGCACAAATTAATATGCAATACATGCGCTATGAATAGGTTTGAGACGTTAACAGATGCCTTTAAATGGCTGGAGGAATAAAAAAAGATGGCAAAGCAGATTGAGGGGCAAATAAGCATATTTGATTTTGAAGAATATCTGCCAGAAGGAAAAGACAAGCGCAGAGCTGAAATCAAAAGAATAAATGAAGGGGACAGAATAAGCCCTGCACAGGAGTATTACATCAACACAGGGCGCACTGATTATTGGCAAAATGAGCAAAAAGTAATTTGCAAAAAATCATCTGAATGTGAAGCATATCCGACCGGATGCGGAGGAACAATAGAGCCTTGCAAGTTTGGAGGACCATTTAAATTTAGTAAGACTGTATGCACGTTTTCAGGACATAGTTGTAACAAAGAGGAACTCTGGAAGGTGGCAGAGTCATTTGATGACATAAGTTGCAGCAGAACCTGTTGCAGGAACTGCAAAGAGTCTTTGTGCGGAGCAAGATGTAATGGCTCAGAAGCTCCAAGTGTCATTAGAGAGTGGATAGGAGATGACTATTTTGATGACATTATGAAAGCCATATTAAGCAAATACGGCGCATTAATTGGAGATATAAAGAATTATACGTTTGAAAAGAGCAAGGACTATATAAAGCCATTAGAGGACACAGTTTTTAAGCAGCACAGAGAGATGCCTTTTTTTGTAGAAAATGAAATGTTCAAGTTGCGCTGGCCTAATGATGGAACTAATGGAAGTGTACTTACAATCAAAAAAGATGATACGACTGTGGCCAATATATTAACTAGAGAAATTATAGAGGACATCCAGGAACGCTATAATCCTAAATTGGATATAGCAAAGGCTCCTATATATCACGTTAGCCTCACAGCAGTTTGGAATGAGTGTCCAAATTGTAAAAATACAGAGCATATAGGTGATACAAAAGTAGGCCCTACTGGAGGCTATTATATAGACCAAAACAAAAGATGCCCTAAATGCGGACAGCTATTTGATTGGTCAGATGCAGCAGTAGAAGCTGCTACAAAGTATTCTAAAGAATATCTAGCAGAGAGGAAAAAGAATGAAGATACTAACAAAGAAGAAGCAGAGAGAAATGATCGCAATGATAATTGAAAATCAGAAGATAAGCAGACACCTAGTTGCAGTGGCACCTGATGAGCATCACACAAAAGCTCTTGAAGGCTTTGAGAAGCAAATAGAGAATAATGCAGATTTGATTTATGAAATTGATGGAATAAGAGGATTAAGAGTTGCTGCAAAGTATTTGGGGGTGAAGCTATGAGCCGGATCACAGAGATATTGGAGGAAGTAAAAGAAGAAATGTGTGACAAATATTGCATATATCCAAAGCAACCGATTCCAGAAGGTAAAACAGAAAACGGGTTGTTTGAAGAAGACAGTCCCTGCAATAATTGTCCATTGAACCAGCTATAGAGTGAGGTAGATATGACAATAGAGGAAGTTAAAGAAGAATTTCCAACATTTGATACTTTTGCCAAAATGTTTTGCACTAATTGTAAATCAAATGATTGGTACTGTCCGTCTTACTGTAATACATTGCTAAAAGCACAAGGTAGGTTTGAGAGAGTACTTAAAAAGTATGCAGAGTATGACGGAGATTTAATTAAGGTTAATAGTTACATCAAAAGAGCAAAATAGATATTTATGTGAGGCAGATATGGAAGAAAAAACATATTATTGGCAACCCTTTGATAAAGGTTTTTATATCGCACTTTCAGAGGTTGAGGATTTTATAGGATTTGCTTTAACAGTAGCATATATACCAAGTGTTAATGATTTACAGTTTATGTTACATATGGGAACAGTTGTATTAGCAATTGGATGGAGTTTTTAGTTATGAAATGTTCAGAATGTAAACATAAAGGGCATTGCGACCAAACGAGCGAGTTGTATGGAGTGCCTAAATATAATTGTGGTTGTCAGTATTTTGAAAAGAAAGATAAATGTGATGGTTGCCGATATGAAAACAGTACAGATATTAGAGAGCATCTTTATTACTGTTCGTATTGCAAAAGGGCATATGATGAAGATGAATTAGTCAATATAGATGATAAGTATGTGAGGCTAATATGACACTAAACGAAGCAATTCAACGCAATCCATATGATGTTTCCGTCATTATTGTCGGGAACAGTTGCAGCAGGATTTTTAAAATCCCATAGAAATCCCATGTATTAAATTAGTATTATAGTATTGTCAAACAACATAAGTAAGAGATCCCCCACTCTTGCGGCCATCACAAAGAAGCACTGTCACTTGGCTCCCTTCAGCATTAGTAAGTGATAGTGCTTTTTGTATGCAGCAAAGGAGTAAAACCATGGCTACAAATTGCAGATATCAAAACGGCGCCCTGCGTAGAAAACACCGGGCTAGGCTCAAGGCCATAGGAGGCCCATGCGGAATATGCGGGGGAAGGCTAGGACCTATACATTATGATGAACCAAGCAACAGCCAACATCCTTTAAGCTTTGTTATTGATGAAATAAAACCAGTGAGCAGATATAAAGAATTTGGTTATCCTTCAGCAAGAGCTGCCGCGGAGGACTGGAACAATCTTCAGGCTGCACACTATTATTGCAATGCTCTTAAGAGTAATAAAGTT